>JBAVYG010000618.1:0-1503 GCA_049698675.1 Terriglobia bacterium | reverse complement strand
ATTCCGAGCGGAGCGAGGAATCTCGCTCTGAGTATTTTCAACGCAGTGCGAGATTCCTCGTCGTCCGCCAATAAGAATGGCGGACTCCTCGGAATGACAGGCCAAACGGGTTTTCGCGCAGCCTATTTAGCCCCGCCAGAGGAGCGACGAACAAAACAAATTCCTTGTTCTCTTTGTACCGCCCTTTGTGGCGGGGTTAAAACCCCGCCCTTCCGACGTGCTTGAACAGTGCTTTCAACGAACTGCTAAACCGGCGCAACTATGGAACCGACGCACACGGTTATCATCGGAGGCGGGCCAGCCGGAGCGATGGCTGCGGAATTGATCGCCCGCGCTGGAGGGCGCGTCACGGTCTTGGAGGAAAAGGTCGGCTGGGAAAAACCTTGTGGAGGCGCAGTGACTCACAAGGCCTTACTACGTTATCCCTTCTTGTTGCCGGCGACCGACGAAGCGAAGCCCGTCCAGGAAGTTGAGTTTCTGGCCGGCAATAATGCCTCGCTCCGGTTCCAGCTACGCCAGCCCGTAGCCATCTATTCCCGATGCAATCTGAATGGATTGCTCCTTCGCCGCGCCGTGGCGGCGGGAGCGGAGGTCGTCGAAGATCGGATCCGTGATTTCCGGCGCTCCGGCTGCGGCTGGGAATTGCAAGGCAAAAAGGGCCATTACGGGGCGGATTATCTCATCCTGGCGGCAGGAGCACGGACTTGGCTTCGGTCCCTTTTGACGGAGGATTTTGGACCCCACGATTTCATGCTCACCTTTGGCTATTACGTCCCTGGTCGGGACGATTTGCTGCGCGTGCAGTTCTTCGAGGATTTTGAAGGCTATGTCTGGGCGTTTCCGCGCCCTGATCACCTCTCCGTGGGCATCTGTGGCAAAGTCGGTGAGGATAGCATGGCGGGTTTGCGGGAGCGGCTTCACGGCTTCATGCGCCGCTTCGGATATTCCTTGGAGTGCGCTCAGGTCTACAGCCACTTGCTTCCCGCGCTCAGTGTGGATACCTGGAGCGGCCTCCGGTTGGGCGGCCCGGGGTGGGCGCTGGCGGGAGATGCCGGCGGGCTTGTTGATCCCGTCACCGGTGAGGGAATCTATTATGCGATGCGCTCCGGCGAACTGCTCGCGGAGTCGCTGCTGGAGGGGCTGCCCGAGCTTTACCCTACGCGCGTCCGGGAGGAATTCGGCAAAACGCTGGCGCTGGGGGCGCGGCTCGCCCGCACTTTCTATTATGGAGAATTCATGGGTGAAGCGGTCCCCACGCGCATGGTCGAGTTCGGGGCGCGAAGCGAGAGATTCCTGGAAGTTGTCCAGGAGTTGATCGAGGGATCGCAGTCCTATTTGGGACTGGCGGCAAAGCTCTATTTGGGCCTCGCCGTGGCGCTTTGGGACATTGGTATAGGCCCTCTTCGCCAGATGTTTCACGTCGCGCCGGACAGCCTAGCAGGATGCTGAAAAACATTTGTGAAGTCGCCGAGGCGACTCATTCCGAGCCCTTCACTGTCATTC
>JBAVYG010000617.1:0-9531 GCA_049698675.1 Terriglobia bacterium | reverse complement strand
CCGCCGTGCTCTATGAGCGCCGAGAGTATCAAAAACCGAGACGGCGGTCATAGACCGCCGCTACAGCCTAGCTTAACTCCATCCAGGCTTTCAGGGTCGGCCTTACGCCGATGGGGGCCTGGACCTGCTTTAGGTAAGTATTCTTGATGTGCTTCTCAACCTTGGCTCGAATCTCTGAAAGGGTCTGCTTGGGGATGTCTTGTTTGCGCGGCGTATCCGGTGTCGAGCGGATCAGTTTGACGATTTCGGCAGGGTCGTCAGCAATCTTTTCGTTCGCCAAGTCGACCAAGTACCACTTTGTGTCTCCCGCCTCCTCCGTCCACGTGCCATTCTCCTCGGGCTTAGTTTTCCCGACCGGCGCGGGCATGGCGAAACAAAAGAATACCGCCTTGGCGCCCGTCGAGGGATGAGCCTTGCCGCTGAAAACCCGACCGGGGAGAGCAGCGATCCGATCCAGCAAATCGGGGTGGTCCTTGAGCAGTTTCTGGTATTCCAAGCGCATCTGCTCAATGGGCGAGGTCGTTCCTTCGTAGGCGTGAGTGAAGTCTTTCAAGGCTTCGTAGTCGTCCTCGGGCTTGAGAAGTTTCTTTCCTTCAATGCCGAACGTTTTGGAAATTCGCAAGACCTTGTGGGACACGCGGCTGTAAAGCTTGAGCAGTTCGTCGACCTCGTCGGGCGGCAGAAAGTTCCAGTAGGCGACCGTGCGGCGGATTTCCCCTTGTTCGGGGTGGTCGGTGAGTATTGCGGCCTCGGTATCTGCATTCATGCGCCGGTCCACACGCCCAATACGCTGCATCAGGCGAACGGGGTTCCAGTGCAGATCGTAATTGATGAGCCGGGTCGCATCCTGAAGGTTCAAACCTTCGGAGAGCACGTCCGTGGAGACGAGGATGCGAGTTTCGGAGAGCTCCTCCGCTTTGAGCGCGGCGCTCGACGAGCCGTTGTAATAGGGCGAGAACTGGCGAATGATCTCGCCCCGGTCGCGCTTGGAGCCGCTGTCCACCTCATCGACGCCATCGATGCCCGCTGCTTCCATCTGCCTCCTGAGGTAACGCGCGGTGGCCATGTACTCGGAGAAGATCAGTACCTTATGTTTCTTTAGGATGGGGTCGGACTTGAGCAAGTTGAGGAGGGCTTTCAGTTTGTCGTCGTGCGCGGGTTTGAACTTCCTCAGCTCATTCAGAAAGTCAGCGAGTGTATGCAGGTCGTCAATAGTTTCGGCGATGATTTCATCCACTTTGTACTCGTCGCGGTTCAATCGCTCAGCGTCCTCAATCATCTCCTGTGAAACAATGTCCTCGTCCTGGTCCTCCTCCGCGCCATCTCCCCAAAACTCTCGCTGGCGTTCGCGGACGTAATCGATGAGATCCCCATATTTGTCCTTCCATCGCTCGAAGTGCCGGAGCTCTGCGGCCTGCGGCTGGTTCTTGACGATCCAAGCCAACAGTTTCTGAAGGAGCGTGTTACAGGACATCTCAAACGCGTGCGCAGAACTCTCGAACCGCTTCAGAAACTGAATGCGGATCAGGCGCACGACCTGGTTTTGCCGCCCTTTTTTCATGGCAAATTCAACCGAAGTATCGAGGCCCTTGTAGTAAGCGAGGGGATAGTACACGGCCAGCGAGAAGAGAGGCTTTTCCTTGCTGAATGCCTTTTCCACCAAGGTGAGCAAGCTGCCGTAGGTCTTCCTCACCGAATAGGGCTGAACCTTTGGGTCTTCTCTCTTGGGAAAGATCGTTTGGGGTCCGCCGTATTGCTGCTGACTCTTTTTGACGTATGCCCGGCTGCGCTGGACGACCAGCGCGCGGAAAAGGTCGTCATTCGTGAGTACCTTCTCGGCTTCCACCTCGTTGGTTTCCGCAGCCTCGTCTTCGGCACCGTCCGACTGCTTGTAAACGAGCTTCTCAAGCTCCTTCTCCATCTTGCGGAAATGGCCTGCCAGGGAGTGAATGCCGAGAGGGGCGTGCTTGAAGTAGCCGGTCTGGCCTCTGGAGAAAAGCTCGATCATGTGCTGAAGGTCGATAAGCTGATTGTTGATCGGCGTGGCGGTCTGTAGGAACAGGTCCTTTCCTTCGGCGATGTCGTAGAACTGCCAGTAATGCGATTGGCGCTCGCCTTCCTCCCCCTTGATGCCGGGGTTGCGAAAGTGGTGCGCCTCATCGACCACAATGGCGTCGGCACGCTGCTTGATGTCTCGGACGAGCGCAGGGTAATCCTTGTCGTCACTTGCTTTTCTGAGCAGGTCCGTGTGATTAAGAATTTCCAGGGTGCTGAACCCACCACTGAGGTGTGGGGCGTACCGAGCGAGGGCGGCTTCCCAAACGGGCTTTCGGGCAGCCTTAGGAACGAGCAAGACGACTCGTTTGCGCTGCCGCTCAACGAGATACTCAATCACCATAAGTCCGATGAAGGTCTTGCCGAGGCCAACCCCGTCGCACATGAACGCGCCATGGTATTTGTCCGCAATCGCCATTAATTCGTGGAATCCATCTTTCTGGTACTGGTCCAAGACAGGATAGACTTTCGACTCGTTTTCCAGCCACTCCTTGTCGGTCATTTCCCGCTGGCGGAAGAATTCGTGCAGCGACCGGGCATAGACATCGAACGGAGAGTAGTCCCGCGTATGGCGCTCAATCGTGCGCAGGATGTCGGCTGTCACGTCCTCAGCCTCGGCCCAGTGTTCGTCGTACCACTCCTGGAGGACGGTCACGGGGCGGCCCGTGATCTGGACGTTAAGCTCGATGTTCTCCGTCAGGCCGGGATACGTGAGGTTCGATGAGCCCACCAGAGCTGAAGAGCCGACGACCTCCAAGCGGCCTTGAGTGATGTAAGCTTTGGCGTGGAATTTCTCCTTGCGATAGACGCGGCAGGTGATTTTGCCGGACCGGATGGCCTCAACGATGGCAGGTACGCCTGCCAGAAAATCGTTCCTTTGCTTCTCGGCTTCAAGGCTGCTGTCGAGGCGGGTGGTGACCTTTCTTAACCCCTCGATGAAGGCGTTTTTGGTGCGATGCGAAACCTCGTCGCCCACCAGGATGCGAAGTCGATCCACCTTCTGCCACTCGTCCTTCAGGGCCAAAAGTGACCCGATCTCAAAATATCCTGTGGCGCAGTCAATCGCCTTGGAGATTTGACACCAATCGTGGAGATAGCGGAGAACCTTCCAGTCCTCGTCGCTGTTGTCGACGATAAACAGTTCGCTTCCTGTCGCGCTGGTTCGTTTCGGCATCTCTGACTTCTTGCACTCGTTCGTTGAGGATTATCCTGCCACAACTTGCCCACGTCGGCAAGCAAAGGAAAGAGGTCCCCGCCATCCGCCGAAGGGCAATGGCCACGGAGAATGTGCGCCGCCTTTAGGGCAACAGCGGGTAGCGCACACTCTCGTTCTCCAGGGAGTCTGCGGCTTTTCTTTCAAACTCGCACTCCTTCATTTACCAGCAACCGTACATGATCGACCACTAGAATGAGACCCCCACTCACCTCCCTGCCCAGACGCCCAGTGTAATCGCGCGCGCATAACCATCCCGATTCCTCGGCGCGTTGGACGAGGCCCGCCGTCACTGAGAAACTATGAAAAAATCCCCGTGCGGGCACGCCGTGGCGTGCCCCTACCTGATTTCTCGACGGGTTACATCAGCCGAAATCGCGCCCTGTCGAATTCTTCACAGCTTCTGAGTTGAGGTGATCGCATTCTGCTTTCTCGGAATATTTCTCGACGCTGCGCAGGGCGCAGTCGAAAAATCGCGCCTGCCAGCACAAGCCGCAGAGTCTCTGGAGAACGAGACGCTGCATCGCAATACCGTAATTTCTTGTTTTTTTGGAAAACATTTCGCGCCCGATGTAGGGCCGAATCCGTCAACTGACGGATCCGGGCCGGGGCCAGCGCCGCTGGCCCCTACTCCCTGGCGCGCGCAACCAGAAGGAGGGGAAAGCGGCGCGTGCGGGCGCGAGAGTCACCGATAGGCTACGCATATCGCCTTCTATCAAGCGGGCGAACCGCCGAGTGTGTCGAAATGATACACATATGCACTTTTCTGCATATCCCCCGCGGTAGTTCTAACCTATTGAAAACACATTGGAATGGGATGTCGCAGGCGGAAAACACTTCAAAAAAATGGGATTCATGGGGCAAATGGAAATCCCGCCCCCGAGGGCCACCGTTTCCTTATCATCTGAAAAACCGCAGACCTAAAAAGCAGGTCTGCAATACGGCTTCATGCGAATCCGCTATGCCATCGACAACCAAACCTGCCGTCTCTCCGACACCCTGGTGCCCGCTTTGGTGATGGTCATACTTTTGATGTTCATGGTGTTCCCAGATAGCTTCAGGCTATTGGCGATGAGGCCGCATTAGGTGTAAGTTTAAGTCTGGGCTTTGACTTTTAATTTGAGGTTCATCAATCTTGAATTTCCAGTGGTTGTTTAGGTGGATGCGCTGGATTGCGGCTCTTGCCGGAGTATTGTCGTCCTCTACTCTGGCCTATGCGCAGGGCTGCGCGATGTGCTATACCAGCGCAGCGGCGGCAAGAGCTGGCGCGGTTCAAGCATTGAGAAGCGGAATTCTCATCCTGCTTGTCCCTGCGCTCACGATGTTTGCAGGCATCTTCGTCGTCATTTATCGTTCCCGGGACCGGTTTAGCGGCTGGGCTGATTGGAGTGCTGAGCGAAACCGGGAATTGCGCGAAATGCTCATACGGATGGACAGGATTGAAAGACCTGATCCCCGAGAAAGGATTCTGCCGTTACAAGTCGAGGAGTCGAGAGTCGAGGGTCGAAAGTAACAACCTCGTGCTAAGCCGCCGGAGCGCGGGCGTCCGTGCTCTTACGATCGAACTTTCGACGTCTTACTTTCGACCTTCAACTCTCGACTTCTCGACTCTCGACTCCTCGACTTGTGGGCGTCAATCGACCTATGCCAAAGAAACCATACAGTCCGTGGTTACATCGATACGCAATCTTCGTCGCAATCTGCACCTTTTTTCTGATTATCGCGGGCGCGCTGGTGACCGGTAATGACGCCGGTCTGTCCGTGCCTGATTGGCCGACTTCATTCGGCAGCTTCCGAATGCCGCGCATGGTGGGCGGGGTCAAGTTTGAGCACGGCCACCGCATGATCGCCGGAGCTGTGGGAATCCTGACGATAATTCTCGTCCTTGCGCTCTGGATCAAGGATTCCAGGCGTTGGGTGAAATGGATTGGAGGGGCCGCCGTGCTGGCCGTGCTGGCCCAGGCCGCCCTGGGGGGCATCACGGTTCTCTATTATTTGCCCGTGGCCATCTCGACGAGTCATGCCACGCTGGCCCAAGTCTTTTTCTGCCTCGCCGCGAGCCTGGTCTTTTTCACTCGAGCCGGCTGGCGATGGGACGAACCCAAACTTGAAGACGCTTCCACTCCCTCGCTTCAGCACCTGACCGTGGCCACGACGGGCGTCGTGCTTGTGCAGTTGGTTTTGGGGGCCGCGTACCGCCACTCCGGGACGGGCGTCGAGCCCCACGTTGTGGGCGCCTGCGTGGTCACAATGCTGGTGGCCTGGGTGGTCACACGAACCGCGATGAAGTTCTCGCAAGTGCCCGCGCTCCTGAGGCCCGCACTTTTGCTGGGTACCCTAGTCATGCTTCAACTGTCCCTTGGCATCGGCGCTTACATCGTGAAGATGGCTGACCGGAACGCACCTCAACCTCTGCCCCCGGTGGTGAACATGACCACCGCGCACGTGGCCGTGGGCGCGCTGGTGCTGGTGACGAGCCTGTACCTGACCTATCAGACCCATCGCTTTCTCACCGCTCCGACCGCGGCGGTGAAGATCGCTTCGGCCCCGCACGGGGCGGCCATATGAACAGCGGATCAGACAACCCGGGAGTCAATGCCGTGTCGCGGAGGATCAACGCGCCCCCGCAGTGGCTCGCACGCCTGGCGGATTACTGGACGCTGACCAAGCCGGAAGTGAATTTCCTGGTCCTGGTAAGTACGCTAGTGGGTTTTTATCTCGCCTCGCGCGGCTCGCTGGATTTCTGGCGGTTGTTGCACACGCTGCTGGGCACCCTGCTCGTGGCCAGCGGCACCGGGACGCTGAACCAGTACATCGAACGCCACTCGGATAAGCACATGCGCCGAACCGCCAATCGCCCCCTGCCTGCAGGGAGACTAGCTCCGCCCGAGGCGTTCTGGTTCGGCATCCTGCTTGCGTCGTTCGGCGGCTGGGAGTTGTGGGTGTTCACGAACCCATTGACCAGCGGGCTCGCTTTGTTAACGCTTGGCGCCTACCTCCTGTTCTATACCCCACTCAAAAAGAGAACGCCGCTTTGCACGCTTGTGGGGGCCTTTCCTGGCGCCATGCCGCCGCTCATTGGCTGGGCGGCGGTACGCGACAGCCTGAGCCCTGATGCCTGGGCGCTATACGTCATTCTCTTCCTCTGGCAGTTCCCGCACCTACTGGCGATTGCCTGGATGTACCGCGAAGACTACGCCCGTGCCGGCCTCCAGATGCTTCCCAGGAACGACCGCGAAGGCCGGGCGACGGTGCGGCAGATTCTGGGGTATTCACTCGTCCTGTTACCTGCGAGCATTGTGCCCGTCTTCCTGGGGCAGGTGGGGAAGGCTTATTTGGTGGGAGCTTTGGTGCTCGGATTTGGGTTCTTGCACTATGGCATGCGCCTGGCGGCTAACCGGTCGAATTCATTTGCCCGGCGTTTGGTCCTTGCCTCAGTCGTTTACTTGCCTCTGGTATTCGCCTTGATGATGGTGGACAAGACCCCGCTTTAGGGGCGGCCTGCCTGTTGCTGGGCGAGCTTTGCTTCCAACTGCTCAATGGCCGAATTCAGCGAAATGATCCCTTACCTTCCCACCGTCGACGCCACCCTGAATGCCGCCAGTGCCATCTTCTTGGTCCTGGGATTCTTTTTCGTTCGAGAAAAGAACATCCGAGCTCACAAGAGGTGCATGCTTTCAGCCTTTGCAACCTCAATGATCTTCTTGGTCTGCTACCTCACGTATCACTACTTTCACGGGACAACCCACTTCCTCGGACGGGGCGCCGTTCGAAGTTTCTACTTTGTGCTGCTCGGTTCGCACACAGTCCTTGCGGTGCTGATCGTGCCGCTGGCACTCACCACGCTTTACCGCGCCTGGCGGGAGCGCTTCGAGCAGCACAAACGAATCGCCCGCTGGACCCTGCCCCTTTGGCTTTACGTCTCGGTGACGGGCGTGCTGGTTTACTGGATGCTTTATCACCTCTATCCGAGCCGCTAGTGGCGCCTGCCTCCAGGGCCGTTTGCACTGACGAAAGCAGGATTTTCAGGTTGTCTCCAAGAGTGGTGATTCGTTTGATTCTTGCCCAGAGCGCGCTATAATGGGCACTCGCAACATTAGTTCCTTCACGACGAGGATCTTCCGGGGGATCTTTCATGATTGAGCCCGTTCCACGACTAGGCGATACCATTGACGATTATTGCACTCGCTGCCGCCTGCTTCTGAACCATGCGGTGGCAAGCTTGGTGGACAACAAGGTGGTGAAAGTCGTTTGCCAGACTTGCCATACTGAGCACCCGTACCGTAACGCGGAATTGCCTCCGAAGAAGAAACCAAGCCCCCGTGCCGTGCTATTTGAGCAGGTTTTGGTGAAGACAACATCTACTCCCGAACCCGAGCCCCAAGCGCCTGCTGAGGAATCCGCTCCGGTCGAGCCCGAGCCGCCGAAGAAAAAAAAGGTCGCAACTCCGGCACGCTACATCTCCAGGCATAAGACCAAGCCTCCCCGTAGGTAGACAGGTTTCAGGTGCCAGATTTCAGGTGTCAGGGAAGCAGTGAGGAGCGCAATTATGAATAGTGAATGGTGAATAGTAAATTGTGAATTGCGGGCGCAGAGTTTGCTTTGCGCGCTTAGGGCCTCTGACCGCTACGCTTCCTCAATTCATAATTTACTATTCGCTATTCAGAATTACCCTCTTTTTCAGACACCTGACGCCTGAAAATTGGAACCTTCACTTTTCCCGCCGAATGACTCGAGTCTGGTTTCTGTTCTTCAGCTCGTAAAGCGTTCCCCTCCACTCAATGCGCCGCGTCACACTCGACACCAGGTAATTGATCAGCATCACCCACGGAGCCAAAAGGCTAAGTTGCCAGTAACGCGCCCCGTAGCGACTTAGGCTCGAAGCCTCTTCGGGGAACAGTTCCTTCGCTACGGTCATGTGGATGAACCCTTTACTCATCACCAGCAAGAGATTCGCAAGCAGGATTCCAGCGATGACAAGCCGTTGCCCGGCCGAGATGCCTGGCAGGGCCAGCATCATCAACCCCAAAAGCATGGTGCCGCAGAAGAAGACATAAGTAGTGGCTCCCACCCACCAAAGACCTGGCCAATAGACTCGTGTGAGGATGATTTGGCGATTGGCAAAGCTTAAGAACTCGCCAAACTTCGATTCCTCTCGAGAAGCCACCAGGCAGCGCGGTTCAAACCGGATTCTGCCGCCAGCCTCGTGCACTGCGCGGGTCAGCGTGAGGTCATCGGTTGCGGCATTCGCCCAGTACCGCTCGGCCACCGCCAGCCGCTTGAAGTCGATGGTTCGGACCGCCATGGATCCGCCCCAGGCAAAGTTGTATTCGTGCTCGCCCAGGAACGTGGCAATCGACGCGTCCCAGGCGGCGCGCAAGTGAGAAACAAAGCCTAACCCGGGAAGATACCATCTGAAGCCTGTGCTCACAGTTACGGTGGGGTCCTGAAGCGGAGCAACCAAAGAGCGCAGCCAGTCTCTGGCGGGGCGGGCATCAAGATCTGCGAAAACCAGGACCTCGGCTTTTGCGTCCACAGCCTTGAGCCCTTGCAAAAGGTTGTGAACCTTTGCTCCGCGCAATTCCGAATAACCTGCGACTACGAGTGCCGTTTGCACCCTGCCATTCTCCCTGTCCTTGGAGTCGCCGTAGCACGGGCGTCTCTCCTGTGGGCCGACAGCTTCCGCCTCCTCATTCTGCTTGTTCTTGGAAACATTTTCGAGACGGGTTCGAAGGGCCTGGTAAGCAGGGGCATCCACGGACGCTACCGTGAAGATCACCTGATAGTGCGGGTAGTCCTGGCACAGATAGCTTGAGACATTGGACTCGAAATCCGTTTCTATTCCTTTGCAAGGGATAATGACCCCCGCCAGCGGTGTGAAGTTATTCAAAGGCCGAGACCGGCTCAGACGCATATAGCGCAGAAACCTAAAGCCGCTGAAGAGTGCGCCCACACTTTGCGCCAACAGCCCGATTCCCATTGCCCAGAATACTATGATTGCCACGTGCACGCGTGAACTCCCAAATCAATAATGCCCCGCATGTACTACCGAGCGCTAGTTAGATAGTTGCCCGCGCCTGAAATGAAAGTCAGGGCTAACAAGTAAGCACACGGGCGAGGCGCCCGTGCTACGACGGCCGGGCGTGATTCAGACTGTCCGGGTCACAATGTTGAGTTCCCGTGGCTTGTCGGGATCCAACCCCTTCACCTCGGCGAGCAGGGCTGCGAAAATCTGCCCCGGCACGATGTAGGGAATAGGCGTG
>JBAVYG010000616.1:0-9685 GCA_049698675.1 Terriglobia bacterium | reverse complement strand
GGTCTATACGACCCTCTGCACGGCCCACCACTCTCGCTACTACCGTCGTGGTGCGGTACAGTCCGTCACAGCGCGGCCAAGGGCGGCCTGTGTTGGTGGGGGTGGTCTCACTTCGTGGCTCCGCGTGCCGGCGCGCGCCCAAAAAGAAAGCGCCCCGCCGAAGCGGGGCGCCCCTGACTTCACTGAAGATTGAATCGGCCGGGTATAACCTCACCCGGTTCTTGAATCCAGGAGGAGTTAAAACTCGATCCGGAGCCCGAACGTGATCGTCCTGTTTCCACCATCGTACAAGCTTGGAATGGCGAAGCCGTATTCTTCCTGGAGGACGCCGGCCCCGTCGACGTAGGGGTCAACCGAGTTGAAGTTGGGGTGACTGAACAGGTTGAGGAAGGTGGTGTCGAACCGCACCCTCACGCCGTCGGACACCTTGATGTACTTGTAGAGGGTGAACTTGGCAGTATTGATTTGGTACTCGCGCAGCATGTCGCGGCCTACGTTGCCAAAGGGAGCGCCACGGCGACCCGCCCAAGGGAAAAGTGCATGGGAAATCTGGCGATAGCCTCAGGGAGACAGACTGCTCCTGCGGCACAGACGGTCGTAAGGCAGCGGGCCACAAAAAGCAAGGGCGCCTGCCGACGCAGACGCCCTCGGTGCTTGCGGGACTTACGACTGGCTAGAAGTAGAACTTCGCAGCAAACTGGATCAGCCTCGGGTCTCGAGCAGCCAGGATGCGGCCGAAGCTGCTCGACTGGATGTTGGTGCTGACCCCAGACGGATTGAACTGGGTGTGGTTGAACAGGTTATAGAACTCGAAACGAAGTTCAATCCGGGTGGACTCGGTGATGTGTGTGTCCTTGAAGAGGGCCCAATCGAAGTTGTTGAGTCCGCCCGCCCGCAAGGGGTTGCGCCCGGCATTACCCTGCACGCCGATAGGCGCCCGGACGAACGTGTTGGGGTTAAACACGTAGTGATTATTCGCGCTGAGCCCCGACCTGGTGACGGTGTTGGTAAACGAAGAGCTGCGCGGATTGGCGTACTGTGGCGCCGACGCCATGTCGGGAACATCCCAGCACGCCGTCCAGGTATACGCCCAGCAGGTGAGCGAGCGGAAGCTGCTGTCCACCACGTCCAGCGGGAAGCCGGACTGCAAGACGGTGTCGCCGCTCATCCGCCAGCCCTCGACGATGCGCTTGGCCGCCCAGTTGCTGAAATGAGGGACAGGGATGAGGTAGGTGTAGCTGACCACAAACCGGTGGGTCGCGTCGTACTCGGATGGCCCGTAGTTGTACAGTGCCTGATTAAAGGGATTGGTAGCCCGGAGGCTGCCGTAACCGCCGAACCCCCCACCGCCGAACCCGGAGTTCTCAAACCCCGACCCGTTGTCCATAGCGTGAGACCAGGAGTAAATGGCATTGAGCGAGAGCCCGTGCGACATGTGGTGGTCGAAGACGACCTGCAAGGCGTTGTAATTCGACATGCCGGTCGACTGGTTGTTCGCGATTCCCGCGAAGGTCCAGGGATCATACTGGAAATTCTGAGGATAGTAAAACCCTTGGTAAGTGCGGTTGGCCACGCAAGTGGGGTCGGCCGCGCACCCCGAAGGGTTCAGCCCGGGGTTGAGCTCGCGGAGAATGACCTCCTTGCGTCCCAGGGCTCCGACGTAGGCGGCTGAAAGGATCGTGTTACCCGAGAGCTGGCGCTCGACAGTCAGGTTGAAGTTCTGCGAGTACGGAACGGAGGTGTTCGGGTCCACCCCATACGGCCACATCGGCAGGTACGGACTGAAGTCCACGTTCGACGCAGGGTTTGAAGGAACGGGAAACGGGTTGGGACACAGGGCGCCGGTCGCAATGTCCGCAAAGGGATTGGCAAAGCTCGGGCTTCCGCTGCACGCCGCGGCGCCCGTCGCGGTAAGAGAAAAGGGCGGCGAAGAGAGGAACTGCAAGGTTTGCTCCTCCAGCTCCCTGTCGAAGTAGATGCCGTAGCCGCCGCGGATGGCCCACTTACCCGCACCGCCGGGGCTCCAGGCAAACCCGATACGAGGGCCGAAATGCCCGTACTTCGTCGTGCCCGTGGCATTCACTCCCGGATCGCCCTGGAACAGGTAATCCTCGGGGGCGTTCGGGAAGACCGTGGACTGCTTGCCCGGCCGGAAGGCCGTCATGGCATGATCGTTGTGGTAGATATCTATGGTCGGCGTGTCCACCTGCCAGCCCGTGCCGTAAGTGACCGTCAGGTTCTTCCGCAATTTGAACTGATCCTGGAAATAGAAATAGTACTCCCGGCCCCTGGCGTTGATGATGTCTCCCCCCCCTTGACCGTAGGTGTCCGGGATGCCAAGGAGGAAATCAGCACCCGGATCTCCGGTCGAATAAACCCCCGTTCCTCCGTAGGTGTAACTCCCGTCGAGCGCATTGGCGAAGGGGTTGTAAACCTGGAAGCGGCGCATGTCGAACCCCATCTTGAACGTATGCCGCCCCATGATTTTTGTGAAGTTGTCATCCACCTGATACGTCTGGTCAAGGCGCGGCTGGGGGCCGTTGGTCGAGAACCCCAGGGTGAAGTATCCCGTGACCCCGATGACGGGCCAACTGCTTCCCGACGGGTTCTGCGTAGTAATGCCCGTGAATCCCACATTCTTCGGGTCTACGACGTTGACCGGCAGCACCGCGCCATAGTTGAAGCGCGTGTACCCAAATCGGGCCTCGTTGAGCGTACCCCCGCCAAAGGTGTGGTTCCAGGTCAGCGAATAGTTGCCCAAATGGCGCTGGTCCACCTCCGGGAATCCCGGCAGGGTGGCGCCCGTGAAGGGCAAGGTATCGGTGGTGGGGTTCCGCTGCCACATCCAGGAGCCCCACAGGGCGTCTTTGGAACTGATGTTTTCGTCGATGCGCGTGAGGTACTGATCGGTCACTCCCGTGACGACGGGGTTGAAGTCGTATTCAGTCCCGGAGTTGGGCAGGGGAACAAACTTGTTCAGCAGGCTGACGGAAAGGGAATTGAAGTCGGCGGAGGGAATGGTCCCCGTGGGGAAGAGCGTGGAATAGGGCGTGCCCGCCGGATAGACCGTCCCGTCCTCGCCCGTCATAGCGTAAGGCGAGGGGACGGCGGAAGCGGCGATGTCGGGGAAGCTCCCGTTGCGCTGGTCCTGCGTGAACACCGTCGTCGTCCCTCCCGCCTGGGGACTGCGGTTTCGCGTCCCCTGGTACGAGAAGAAGAAGAAGGTGTGATCCTTCTTGACGGGTCCGCCGATCGTGGCGCCGAATTGGTTCTGGTGGAAAATAACGGAGGTCGGCTGGAAGAAATTCCGCGTGTCCAAGCTGGTGTCGCGGAAGAACTCG
This sequence comes from Terriglobia bacterium, assembly GCA_049698675.1. Lineage (GTDB taxonomy): Bacteria > Acidobacteriota > Terriglobia > UBA7540 > UBA7540 > CAVROP01. The sequence continues at coordinate 6,344 of JBAVYG010000616.1, read as the reverse complement.
AAGCCATCGCCGTGGAACCGGTTGGACCCGCCTTTGGTGACCGCATTCATAATCGCCCCGGAGTTGCGTCCATATTCGGGATTGATGGTGTTGGTCACCATGCGGACTTCCGCGATGGCGTCTGGGCTGGGGATCACCAGCGGCGTGTTCAGCGGCAGGTCGTTGCTGTCAATGCCGTTGACCAAGTAGCTGTTCTGGTCGGGCTGGCTGCCGTTGGTGGCGTAATTGCCGCGCGCGTCGGCGGCCGCCACCACGCCCGGCAGGGTCTGCTGGAGCTGAACCCAATTCCGGCCATTCAGCGGTAAGTCCACGATCTGCGTTCCGGTCAGGGTCGCTCCCAGCTGCATGCTGGTCTTTTCAACTTGCACGGGGGTAGCTTCGACCGTCACCACCTGGGTGATTGCGCCAAGCTCCATCGTGATGTTCAAGACATAAATCTGATTCAAGTGCAGAGGGATGTCGTTCACCTCGGCGGTTTTGAATCCCGACCGCGAGGCGGTCACTCTGTAAGTCGTCGGCGCGTGAATTTGAAGGAACTCGTAGCTCCCATCCGCTTTACTGGTGGCTGAGACGGAGATATTGGTGGCCACGTTTGTCGCCCTCAGCTTGACGCCGGGCATGACGGCGCCCGACTGGTCACTCACTACACCGCGAATGCCTCCGAGTTCCTGGGCGAAAATCATGAGCGGCATTAGGAGCACAATCGCTATAAATGCGCAGATGCGCAGAATCTTTTGCATGGGTCATTTCCTCCTAGTTTGGGAATTCCGGGGTCCTCCACGCTCGCCATTCCCCGCTAACACGGTGGAGTTAACCGTGAGGGATTCAAGCCTTCGGTCATCAAATCCGCCTCCACCGCTTGGTCTCAAGAGCTATGAGGTCTTCACTCAGGGGAGCATTTCGGTTCGCTTCGACTAACCTGCCAACAACTCAAATATTCCGTTCAGCAATTGGCATTCCAAAGCGGACAGAGCACCTATGTCCATCATTCTACTGGTGATAATCCTTCCAGCTAAGTTTCAATTACACAGTGCAATTCCAAAAATGGAATACCTGTACAAAAAATAGTAGTCCTTCTCAAACTTGCGATATTCTCTCACCAAGCAACGAGCAGCATGCCTTCCCAGGAAAGCCGAAAGGCCTGGGAGCTCAAATCCCGGAAATGGCTAAAAACTTGACGTCGGTCGAACGAGTCCCCTGTTGGTCGCACGGATCAGTGCGACCACCATGTGCCGCTGCCACTCGACTGACAAACCACTTTACGTCGCTGTTATTACTCCGGCCGAAACCAAATGTCAAGGACAAAATACAGCAGGATTAAATAACGGAGCTTTCCTAATTTTTTCACACCATCTTGCGCCCTGGGCTAAGTTCTATCGCCCCCTAGGCGCGCTCCCCGGACCACCCTGCTGCCGCCGCAGTAAGCTTTCACAAACATGTCATGCGCCAGCGCCAGGACTCCCACTTCTATGTCGCACACCCGGGAGAATCGCTCCGCCTCTCGAATTCACCCTTTATTCCGGGTAGGGTTCTCGTTCATCCAAAGTTCAACAACAGTTCACCCACAGTGCATCGACATCACAACTGGCCGGGAGGAACATGGCTGCGTAGGTAGAAAGAAAAATCAAATGAAAAAGGAGAATCGAATGAATATGGACATCAGAAAGTATCTCGGAACATCGGCTCTGTCGGTGGCGCTGCTTCTGGCCTCCGGCATCCCTGCCTTGGCTAAGAGTTCGGCGACTGTGACCCTTTCCCATGATATCGTTCTGAACGGGACAAGCCTCCCGGCAGGTAAATATACTGTACGGTGGGAAACCCACAGCCCTGAGGCAACCGTAGAAATCGTGCGGAGCCACAAAGTTGTTCTCTCAACAGAAGGCAGAGTCGAGGAGCGTTCCAAGGGCTACGACCACGATGCGGTTGTTTACAACACCGCTTCGGACGGGACGATGTCCCTCGTTGAGATTCGCTTCGCTTACTCGAACAAGGTCCTCGTTTTCGACCAGGAAACACCCCAACTGAAAGCCGCCCGCTGAGAACTTGGAAACTAAACCTGGCGGGCCGCTTTCACGGCCCGCCAATCTATATTCGGCAGGGAAAATACTCTCGCCGACTCGTGCTTTTCAGGTGGGCCGCCGCCTGGAGCAGTTAGGAACGCCCGTGGGGAGGACCGCCCAATACCTCTCGCACCTTGTGAGCCAGTGCCTCGGGGGAAAAAGGCTTTTGCAGGAATGCCACACCGGAATTGAGCCCGCCTTGATACCAGACCGCGTTGTCCGCATAACCCGAGATGAAGAGCACTTTGATCTGCGGGTGCAAGTTAGCGAGACGGTGGGCGAGTTCGCGTCCGCTCATCTGCGGCATAACCACGTCGGTCACCAGCAGATCAATCTGCCCCCAGTACTGTTCCGCGAGTTCAAGTGCGTCTTCACCGCGGCTGGCTTCCATGACCCTGTAACCTCTCTCCTTCAAGACATTTCGCACCAGCGCCCGGACTGCCTCTTCATCCTCCACGAGCAAGAGCGTCTCTGTCCCTTGTTGGGCCTCGACTAGACTTCGCCCGGGGCCCGACTCATCAACCTCTCCCTCGGTTCGAGGCAAGTAAATCTTGAAGGCAGTCCCCTTCCCCACTTCGCTGTAGACCCAAATGTATCCCCCGCTCTGCTTGACGATGCCGTAGACCATGGCCAACCCCAGGCCGGTGCCTTTTCCCTTCTCCTTGGTGGTAAAGAATGGGTCAAAAATGCGGGCTTGTGTTTCGGCATCCATCCCGATGCCGGTGTCATTAAACGCCAGCAGAACATAGGGGCCCGGGGAGAGAGGAAAGTGGGTCTGGGCAGAAGCGCTGTCCATTTCCACGTTCGCCGTCGCGATGGTTAATACGCCGCCGTTGGGCATGGCATCTCGCGCATTGACCGCCAGATTCAGAAGCACCTGTTCGAGTTGCCCCGGATCGGCCTTGACCGGCCACAAGCTCCGCTCCAGATTCGTGACCAAGTCAATATCCTCCCCAATTAACCGCTTCAGCATCTTCTCGATATTGGCGACCACGGCGTTTAGACCCAGAACTCGCGGCGCCAACACCTGCTGCCGGCTGAAGGCAAGAAGCTGGCGCGTCAGGGAGGCGGCCCGGCCCGAGGCATTCCTGATCTCGTTGACATAGCCCCGCAGCGGTTCGATGATGCTGGGATGCTCGAGCAGAAGTCCGCCGTAACCACTGATAATGGTGAGCAGATTGTTGAAGTCGTGCGCCACCCCGCCCGCCAGCCGCCCCACCGCTTCCATTTTCTGCGCCTGCCGAAGCTGCTGCTCGAGGCGTTTTCGTTCTGTCACCTCCGCTTTGATAGCAATGAAGTGAGTGATCTTCCCGCGCTGGTCCCGCACCGGCGTGATGGTCATCTGCTCAATGTAGAGACCCCCGTCGCTGCGGCGGTTGGTGATCTCATCCTGCCAGATTTCGCCGCCCAGGATGGTTGTCCAAAGTTTCCTGTAATAAGCCTCGTCTTGCTTTCCAGACCTGAGAAGGCGCGGGTTTTTCCCAAGGGCTTCTTCGCGGGAGTAACCCGAAACACGACTGAAGGCGGGATTGACGTACTGGATGGTACCCGTGGCATCGGTGATCACGATCCCTTCTGCCGACTGTTCGATAGCGGTCATCAGGAGCGTTCTTTCTGCTTCCGCCGCTTTGCGTTCCGTGATGTCAATCAATGTCGCCTGAACGATCGCCGGCTGTCCCCTCGGCCCTTCCATCAAGCAGGCATTCATCAGCAGCCATACCACGCTCCCGTCCTTGCGGCGAACCGGTTCTTCAAAATTGGCCAGCGCCTTTCCCTGGCGCAGGGCCCTCGATAGCTGCTCTCGATCTGCCGGATCGGAGAAGAAATCCGAGAGGTTGCGACCGAGAAGCTCCTGGCGCGAGTCGTAGCCCAATATCCGAACCAGCGCGTCGTTACAATCCAGGACGGCGCCGTCCAGATCCGTGTAGAAGACCCCGGCGAGGTTTCCGGCAAAAAGCAACCTGTACTTTTCCTCGGAAGCCCGCAACGCCTCCTCGGCCAGCTTCCCCTTGGTGGAGTCAATGGCCACCCCGCGGAGTTGGATGGGATGTCCCTCCGCATCCAAAACCACATGGATTGTATCGTGCAGCCAAACCTGGCGACCGTCCGCCGCCAGCATCCTGTATTCAAGACTGTGATCTCGCCCCTCCACCGTCGCCTGTCGGCGCGCGCCCACCGCCTGTTCGCGGTCGAGCGGATGAAGATGCTGCTCCCAGAAATCAGCTTGGCTAAGCCACTGCCCGACAGGATAGCCCAGGATCTGTTCAGCCCGCTGGCTCACAAAAGTGAATTGATGGGTCTGGGCCTCGGCTTCCCAAACGATCGCGTCAATGCTTTGCACCAGTTCTCGCAGGCGGCGCTCCGAAGCTTCGGCAGCAGTCCGCAGGCGCTCGCTCTCCGTCAGGTCCTCCACGGTCAGCAAAAGGCGACCCTTGCCCTGCCCGTTTGAGATCTGGGTCAGAGTGAGCCGGGCGGGCCGGGAACCGATTCCCCCTGGCGCGGCTAGATCGACCAGCACATCATGCGGCCCGCTGCCTGGCCCCGTGGCGCCAATGATCCGGCGTGGCGGCCCTTCTGCTTGTATGACTTCGGGCAGAGACCGCCCTAGGGCTTCTTCCGGGCGCAGATGGAACGCTTCGAGAAACGTTCGGTTGGCGGAAAGCACGTTCAGGTCAGGAGAGAGGATCAGTAAACCCACCGGAACATTGTCCACCATCTGCTGCGCAAACGCCTGGATGGCAAGGATTGCCTGCTGGTGTTCCACCCTCTCTTGCAGGGCGCGAGCCAGCACCTTCCGCCGGTACCCGACCAACACATAGGCGAAAACCAGAACAATGCACGCTCCCACCATCGCCTCAAGGCGAGCTTTTCCGTAAAAGTCCTCCAGCGCTTCTTCGCGATCAATCTTGCTCACCAATATCCAGTCGGTCAGCGGGATGCGCCGCTCGGCGCTCAGGACAGGAACGCCACGGTAATCCAGGCTTTCTTCGCTCAAGGATTTGCCTTCCCGCCCGCTCTTGGGTGTTAACCCCGAGAGAGAACGGCGCAAGAAACCCTGGATGAGAGGTGCGCCGCGAAGAGGGGAGAAGAAAATCACCTCGTTCCCTTCGCGTCGCAAGAGCAGCGTTTCACCGCTGCGCGTGGCAACCCTCTCCGCCATCAGGATTGGAAACAGGCTCATTTTGGGGTCGATTTGCAAGGCAAACACGCCCAGGCACGATGGCGAAGGCTTCGCCTCCACCTTGGAGCGCATACCTGCAAAGACCGGGGAAATGAAATATACAAAACTGTTCGCCGGAGTCTCGCCCACCAGGCCAACCCAAGAGGCGTCGCCCTGCAAGACTTTGCGCGCTCTTTCAATCACTTCGGGCGACACGCTCTCCGAGCTCCCGGACTGGGCTACGACACGTCCCTCCGGGCTGATAAGGTAGATGCCCGCGTAGCCGTGTGTGAAAGCGAACTGGCCCATGAGCATTGAAACGTCTTCCAGTACGCTAGTCTGAAAAACGCCACTCGAATCCGACTTCTCAACCGGATGGAGTAGTTGCTGAACGGAAAGATATGAGGAAAGCAGCCTGGTGTCGGCTCGGCGTTCCCCCAGCCAGTTTGAAATCTGACGCGCCCGGTCGTCCACGATGGTCGACTGTTGGTCCTGCCAATAGGCAATGGCAGCCCTTTCTTTCTCCAAGATATGAAATCCTGTGAGAGTTCCGACAAGCACCATTCCGGCAAAGAAGGCTAGGATGTACGGCCAGAGACGGCCGCGTGCCTCGTCCCGAGGTTGGACGAGGCGGGGTGGGAACTCTTCTGACGTGTTATTCACTGCCGCAATTCGTTTACTGTGGGAATTCATGCGACGGAATGATACCACCTTGCTGGAGAATTTCCAGGCGTTTTTCCGCGAGTCTGTGGCCATTCATGTGGCGGGCAGAAACTTTGCCATGACGTCACCTTCTCAAAAGGCGGATCAAACGAAGAAGTGGAGAAGTCAGAAGTCAGGAGAAGAGTAAGGAGCAGAATTATGAATGGTGAATGGTGAATTGGGGATGCAGAACTTGCTTTGCGCGCCGTGCCCAGGGCCTTTGACCGTTGCACTTCTTTAATTCACAATTCAGAATTGCCCTGGTCCCCCAGCCCCGATTTCTCAACGGCTGATGGCTGACCCGCCGCGGCGGGAAGGCTGACTCTAACCCCGAGTTGACGGAATGATAATCCCCGGAGTATCTTGCAACTTTGGGTTTTGCTGCTTGACCAGGACGCGAGAATAGTGAGGGCGGGTCATTC
>JBAVYG010000615.1:0-7583 GCA_049698675.1 Terriglobia bacterium | reverse complement strand
GATAGCCGCTGCGCAGCCCCGCATGCCCTACCAGCGCGGCCAGTTTTGGGCGCGCCGCTTCCGCCGGCAGGCCAAAAGCTTGTGCGCGGCCCTGGCCGCCAAGATCACTCCCATGCCAACGGCCAATTTCGTGACCCGGGCTTTGCTCATGTTGCGGTCCCTCGGTTGGATCACCGCCCACCGGTTCTTGTTTTCCCAATTAAGGATCCACCTCCTGGGCTGGCCCCGTTTTCTGGCTCCGTACGGTCGTCCCGCCACGTTCCCCGCGGCGGCCTCCCCTTAGAAATCGAAAACACACAACACTTGTCTAGTCTCCCCACCTCCTCCCGCGTAGATTCGCTGGTGAGGAGAGGAAAACCGTGGAGAGCAAAACCGAAAAAATCGCCTTATTCCGCTACGGGCTGGTCGCCCCGCTGGTCCTGGAGCAGCTGCCGCGCGGCGAACTCACTCGGCGCGCCCAGGAGATCGCCGCCCGCCACTATGAGATCCCCGGCTCCCGGCGCACCTCGGTTTCGGTCGACACGCTGCTCGGCTGGGCGCTCCGCTATCGCACGGGTGGCTTTGATGCCTTGGCCCCCAAGCCCCGCCAGGACCGCGGGCAGTCGCGCGCCATCCCACCCCAGCTCGCCGATCTGATCGAACGCCTCAAACGCGAAAATCCCCATCGCACCGGTACCACCCTGCTGCGCGAATTAGCTCTGGTCTCCGGCCAAAACCAACCGGCCCTCTCCGCCTCCACCCTCTATCGCTTCCTCAAACAGCGGGGTCTCACCCCGCGCCAACTGCTGGCGCCCCCGGCGCACAAGAAATTCGAAGCTGAACACGCCAACCAAATCTGGCAGTCGGACGTGCTCTACGGCCCCTACGTCGAGCGCCCCGGCGGCGGCAAGCGGCAAGCTTTCCTGCACGCCATTCTGGATGATGCCAGCCGCCTCGTCCCCCACGCCCAGTTCTACGGCGACCAGGGCTTGGACACCTTCTTGGACTGTCTTCGCCAAGCCGTCGCCGCCCGCGGCCTCCCCGTTCGCCTCTATGTCGATAACGCCAAAGTGTACCGCAGCCCACAACTGGCACGCATTGCCGCCTCGGTCGGCATCCTGATTGTCCACACCCCGCCTTATCAGCCCGAAGGCAGGGGGAAGATCGAACGCTTCTTCCGCAGCGTCCGGGAACTGTTCCTGGCCAATTTGGATCGCCAGCAGACGCTCACCCTCGACGACCTCAATCAGTGTCTCTGGGCCTGGATCGACAACGCCTATCACTCCACCGAGCACAGCGCCTTAGGCACCACCCCGCTCCGGCGTTGGCAGCGCGATATCGAGCACCTTCGCCAACTCCCCCCGGCCACCGATCTCCGCCGCCTCTTCTTCCATCGCCTGGATCGCCTGGTGCGCCGCGACTCGACCTTCCTGTTGCAGAAGCGTTTTTACGAAGCACCGCCGGAGCTCGTCGGCCAGACCATCGAAGTGCGCTTCGATCCGCTCGACCCTGCGAGCGTCGAGATCTACTTTCAAGGCCAGCCGCACGGTACCGCCCGACTCGTCGATCCCGTCGTCAATTCTCAGTTGCCCTCGGCCAAGCCTTCCAAAGCGGCGCAGCCCGAGCCCACCGGCATCAACTTTGTCGAACTGCTCAAGAAAAAGAAAGAGGAGGAGTAACCATGTTCGAAGCCTTTTTCGGTTTTAAGAAACCCCCCTTCGTCGATAATCCCGACCCCAAGCAGTTGTTTGCCTCGCAGCCTTGGACGCAGGTGAAAGCGCGGCTCCAGTTCCTGGCCGATCATCATGGCGCTGGCCTGCTCACCGGCGAAGTAGGGGCGGGCAAGAGCACGGCCGCGCGCACCTTCACCGCCAGCCTCAATCCCAACCTCTATAAGGTCCTCTACCTACACTGGACCTCGGGATCGGCACTGGACCTGCTGCGCCAACTCGCCTTGCTGCTCGACCTGGTCCCCGCCCACTATCGCGGCGACCTGGTGCGCCAGATCTCCGACACCATCGTGCGCCTCAATCAGAGCAAGAAGCAGCATCCCATTCTCATCTGCGACGAGGCGCAACTGTTACCCCATGCCGCCCTCGAACAGCTCCCCCTGCTGCTCAACTTCGAGATGGACTCCGCTCACTACCTCACCTTGTTGCTGGTCGGCCAACCTCTGCTGCGCCGCACCCTGTCGCTGCAGATGCACGAACCCTTGCGCCAGCGCATCGCCGTGCAGTATCACCTGGAGGGACTCTCGCGTGAGGAACTGGATGCTTACCTGACCCACCAGCTCAAAGCCGCCGGCGTCTCTCAACCCTTATTCGATGACACGGCCCGCCAGGCGCTCTATCAGGCCAGCAAAGGCATCCCGCGCAAGATCAACAAACTGGCCCTAGCGGCCTTGCTCTTGGCCGCCCAGCGGAAAATGTCCAGCGTGAATGAAGCCATTCTGCTCGACGCCACCAGCGAGGCCCTGCTATGAGCACGGCCGGCGGCCCGAAGGGTGCGGACTCGAGCGTCCTCTCGTTGGCGCAGTTGCTAGAGCAACAACCCACGACCGCGCCCGCCTGCCTGGTCGAACCCGGACTGTTGCCGCCCCAGGGCATCCTCTTTGTGGGTGGGGAGCCGAAGGTCGGCAAATCGCTGCTGGTCGCCAACCTTGCTCTGTCGCTGGCCGCCGGCTCCGACCGCCTGGGCTTTCCCATTCCCATGCCCTGCCGGGTGCTGGTCTGCCAGTTCGAGTTGCCCATCCCGCAGTTCGTCAGCCGCCTGGCCGCCATGCGGCGCCTCTTGGGTGCGGCGGCCGATCAAAACTTGCTCGTAGATACGCGCGCCAGCGGCCATCTGCTCAGTGCGCCCCAGGGCCTGAATCACTTCCTGGCCGCTGCCCGCGCCGCCGCCGCTGAAATTATCATCCTCGATCCGCTCTACTCCACCCACGACCAGGATGAAAACGACACCCGCGCCATGGCCGCCCTGTGTCAGAGCCTGCTCCGTCTGCGCGAAGCTTCTCGCGCCGCCCTCATCGTGGTCCACCACGTGCGCAAATCCATCGGCCGCTACGAGATCGGCAGCGCCTTCCGCGGCTCCAGCGCCCTGCACGCGGTCGGCGATAGTTATCTGCTGGTGACCCGACCCGCTCCGCAACTCCCCACCGTCGAGCTGCGCTTCCAGTTCCGCTACGCCGCTCCCCAGCCGCCGCGCTTGCTGGAGCTTGATCCTCAGTCGCTGTGGTTCTCTCCGGCCGGTCAGCCGATGCCGGCGGCGGGCCGGCACAAAGTCTCGCCGGCGGAGGTGACCGAGGCACTGGCGGATCTGGGTGGGCAAGCCCGCTACAACCAACTGCGCCAGCACCTCATGACCCGCGCTCCCTGTTCCAAACGTACCGCGCAACTGGCGATCACCGAGGCCTGCCAGCAAGGCGGGATCGTTCAGGATAACGGGCCCTACCGGCTGCCGTGATAAAGTTCAGAAAGTTCGCGCCGGACGCGGCGCAGGTAAGAGCCGGACGGAGGGTAGGGCAACGCTGGAGAGCGACCCGAGCGCCGATCCGGAGGCCGGGATGGCCGGGGAGCGGAAACGCTCCCCGCCTCCTGCGGCTCGCAATCCCCCCAAAAATAGCCAGCCATCCTGGCACCAAAGCGATAAACTCCGGGGTCTGGGGCAGAGCCCCAGAACCTACGCGTCATCTCCCCATCTGCCTACCGCCCACAATCCCGCCCACCCTGGTGGGATAGGATACGTGGTTTACCTACACACCCAAGTATCCTATCCCACCCATGTCGTGAGGCCGGCAGTGTGCACTACGCAACCCAGAGGAGAACCTGCGAAATCAGCGGGAAAATACCGTGAGAAAATCGGCGGGAAAGATCGTGGCGCGTTACAGTACCGGTTACGCAATGGCTACGCCAGTGGTGATGCTCCCCGCGTTTGGTCGGCTGGGCATCAGAGGCGGGCTAACATCCCAGCGCTCGCCGGCGTTTTTTGGTCTCAACGGCAACGTTCGATCGATGACTTTGCCACCCGACTCAACGCCTAGCTGGACGTCGTGAACCGTTCGGATTTGATGCGAAGGGGTAGCTTGAGCAGAACAACAGACGAGAACGCTTTCCCTGCTGAGCAGAGCTCTACAAAAACCCAGTTCAGACAAGAGCTAGGGATCCTTAACGCCACTTCCATCAATATGTCCAACATCTCACGAAACAAGAGGATGCGGTCTGCAACCGGCTGCGCCGCGGCGAAGTTGGTCAGTTGCTCGATCCACACTCTTGTTTCGCGCCACAGCCGTATGCGCTTCTGTTCAGGGGCAACTAGCCAACCCGGATAATGCTGCCGTTCGAAGCGCCATCGTGCGATCACATTGGCGACCGTTTTGGCATCGACCGGACCTGGAGGAATGTGCAATCCATCCACGGCGTTGGGAACAACCACGCCTGCGTCGATGATCGGCGGATGGCTAACGGGTGCTGACAGCGAGCCCTGGTCGATTTCCGGCCATTTTTCGGGCCGCGCCGGACGTCCTGCGGAAAGCGAGCTCAGGAACCATTCAATAGACCCCGCATGCACTCCATTCGGTGGCTCAATCCCCGCGAAGACAGGTGACAAATCAATGGGCGTCACCCCACGATTGGCGAGTAACGAACGCTCCGCGCTGTCGAGAGATAGTGGCCCAACCAAATAAATGGGAGCGTGGTCTCTGCCCAGTTCATCTCGGATCCAGCCTGTCCACGCCAAGAAATTCGGGTCGTCCCCGGAGAAGCCGATGAGAACAAAAGAATTCTCCAGTAGTGATTGCTGAACTGAATTAACGAACGGCGCGAAGCGGCGTGGATACTTTCGATAATCCTCTTCGGTAATGATGAATGGCGTTTGGGACGAAAGGGAACCGTGGAGTTTGACGATTCTCGGCGCGAATGTGGTGGTCAACTCGCTTGCTTTCACCACGGGTTGGTACGTTCTCCCGGGGATTTCGATCTCGGTCCTCTCTAGCAGAGTGTCGAAATTGGTAGTGAAGACATCAGACCACGGAAGCTGCAAAAGCAGACGGTGAAGTTTTCCGGGCTGGTGATTGGAGTCGGGGACCGCTGTAGAAATCAGAAGATCAAGTTTCTGCCTACCGAACGCGGCTTCATACTCACTGGCAATCCGAAGTGGGGTTACACGGTTAAACCTTTCATCGCGCGCCTGTACCTGCGCGGGGCTGTCATCGGGCTGTGGGGGGGATGCAATTCGCTGAACATGGTAAGCGCTAGATCCCGCCAAGTCGGGAATTGGGTATGCACCCCGGGCAGCGATTCGGCATTTAGGCTAAATCCAGCTCCGACCACGACCGCCGCGCGCGACTTAGGCCATTGCCACAGATCCGCCCGCAGGTGCAGCAGGTGCGAAAGGTCCGGGAAATCCATATTCGTCTTCTCCGCTGATCAAGATGACGCTATTGATGCTTCGCACTGCCAAAACACCCTCATGAGATCCCCCACTCCGAATAATAGCAGCAGACAGAGGAGCGCTTCCCACCGAGGTATCTCCTGCTAGCATAGTGCCTTGGCGATGCCGCCCCCAATCATATGCTGAAATGAGATTGATGAGGAGAAGGTTATTGCGAAATGTCTGAGGGAGCATTGCAGGCTCGAGGCGCCCGGCCAATCAGGTCTTCGGCCACGTAGTCATGAAACGGCCACCCGCTGAGGCGCAACCTCTTGCCCCCCTCCCCTTCGAGGAAGTTGCCGTACCTGCGAGCGATCATCTTGACGGGTCGGATTCGCGCGGAGGTGCCACTGGAAGTCGCCGTATGGATAGACACTCATGCGGTCCTCTTCATTACTTTTCACGTGACCGCGAAGAGCGCCAGCCGATGCGTCGGGTACGCTTCCAGTATTGCGGATCAATCCTTCCTTATAACAGAAGTTGCGCCAGTTGCGAGGTTGATGAAACTGCCGTGATAGCTGATTTCGCCGTAGCGAAACAGTCGGGCCAGCATGGCCAGGGCGTGCTGCGCAAGCGTCGGGTTGATAAATGGCTCCTGCCGTTCCAGGGCAGCAGCGGCGCTGCAGGTTGGCTGCCCGTCATCGTCGAGACTCGGGTTCACTATTTCAGGAAATAACTCCCACGCAGATCGGAGTCGCAGCCTTGATCTCCGATTTCGCTCATTCAGCGGCTCACCCAGGATGAACTGCCCGCTGTCAGAGTTGTTACCCAGGTCGAGTATGTAGGAGGTTGTGCTCCAGTTACTGACCGCATCGCGAATCGCGGCCCGTGCTCCACGTGTATCGACGCACCCGATTACGATGTGTGCGCGGAGATCATCACCTGAATAACTGCGCGAGATGTAGCTTCCGGGCTTTAGGTGCGCCGGGACCGCTTCCCACTTCAGACCCCAGAACAGGTTGAGCCGGTTGACCAGAACGATTGCCTTGTTGAGCCCGATCTCTGACCGCGAAAATGGCTGACGTATACTGTTGGTCGCTGAAATCGTATCGCCGTCGATGACCGTGACATGCAAACCTCCGGGATGACCGCGAGCCACGAGCGCCTGATCGAGGTAGGGCAGTCCGCCAACCACCGCACTGCCTGTTCCGCCGCAACCTACTACCAGCACGCGCGCCTGCCGTTCTAGCAACTCAGGGTGGATGCGGTGAGTTTCCATGACCAACTCCTCAACGCTCATTTTCGCGTGCGACGAATTCCTGTAGCGTCTCTCCGGAATCAGTCAGGTATCGAACTGGGAACCTCTTCCTGCCAGCGAGACTTGTCCACAACCCGATGAAGCCTCCAGGATGACTGGTGAGCCGGACTGCCCCGGCTGCATGTGTGAATTCCGATTGGAAATATGAGCCTTCCCAGCCAAGCATCGAGGCGATGTCGGAAGATTCGGGCACGCGCATGCTGCCGGCACAGACCAGGCCCCGACTGTCCGTGTTCCAGTAGGGAGCGGTCTTCAGGGGCGTTTCCGGTCCCGGTCGTGAGGTCGTCGCCATCGCCCGCACAAAGAGGTCCTTACCCAGAACTTTGAAAATCAGCGCCGGGTGCGGGAAGACGAGACCGCTGATCTTCCGTGCCTCCCCGTCACTTCCTCCGAAGAACATCACCCTTTGTTGGGGCCGTGACCACCAAACCAGCAGGTCGGGAGTGCGCGCCAAAATGTTTTCAGGAAAGATTTCCGGCTTGACCTGCGCTCCAAGCCCTTGAGCAAGAGTGCGTACAAAGGCTGTAGTCAGGGGTTCGCCGGGTGCGAGATACGGAACTCCATCGTCAGCCTGCTTTACGCGATGGAGGCTGGCAAAGGCTCCTCCACCTCCAGCCCGGTAGACAAGCACGGCTTCGCTGAGCTTGAATTCGCGGTTGGCTCCAATGGCGACGTAGGTTTGCATGGTTTTTACCTTCCGATGACCCACTTATCGTTACCGGGCATGAGGTCAATCACTTTGCTTGCCGCGGCAGTCGTTTCGCACGCCACCGCAAACATGTGGAATGTGCGCTGAACGCTCTCCATATCTGTGGGATCAAATGGGATGATCAGATTGGGCTCCGGTGTCACTTCCATCATTCCCTCGGCCTCTTCATCGAACGAAGCTGAAATTTGGTCAGCTTCAGCAAATACCGCC
>JBAVYG010000614.1:0-1558 GCA_049698675.1 Terriglobia bacterium | reverse complement strand
ACCTTTGACTGTCGACCTTTGATTGTTTAGGATAATCAATTGATGGCAAATCCCGACACCCAACTCGCCGTTGTGCGCGAAATCGAAAAACAGATTGCCGAGCTGGAACAGGTTTCCGACTCGGAAGTCACGCGCGAGGAAATCGAACGCCTCCGCCAGCAGTTGGCAGCCCTTCGGGACACGGTCGCCGGAGCGGCGAACGACCCCTGGGATCGGGTGTTGCTGGCTCGTCACCCTCAGCGTCCCTACACTTTGGACTACATCCAGATGCTCTTCACGGAATTTACCGAGCTGCACGGTGACAGGCGGTATGGAGATGACCACGCGTTAGTGGGCGGGCTGGCCAAATTTGAGGAAAGGTCAGTTGTGGTCATGGGCCATCAGAAAGGCCGTGACACCAAGCAGAAACTGCTCCGCAACTTCGGCATGACCAACCCGGAAGGCTACCGCAAGGCGCTGCGCCTGATGCGAACTGCGGCCAAGTTCGGCTTGCCCATCATAACCTTCGTAGACACTCCTGGCGCCTATCCCGGAATCGGCGCCGAAGAACGCGGGCAGGCCGAGGCCATTGCCTATAACTTGAAGGAGATACCCAAGCAGCGCGTTCCCATCGTTGTGGTGATTCACGGCGAGGGCGGCAGCGGAGGGGCACTCGCCATTGCGGTGGGTGACGAAGTCATTATGCTCGAGAACGCCGTCTATTCGGTGATTGCCCCGGAAAGCTGTTCCTCAATCCTGTGGCGGGACTGGGACCATAAACAGGAGGCTGCGCGTGTCCTCAAGCTGACCGCAGAAGATATGCTTCGCTTGGGGATTGTAGACCGCTTGGTCCCGGAACCTCCGGGCGGCGCACACAATAGTCACCAACTGGCCGCCGACATTTTGCGGCCAGTGCTGCGATCGTGCCTCCAGGACCTCGCAAAGCTGTCCCCCGATGAGCTTCTCCGCCGCCGGCATGAAAAGCTGCGGAAGCTCGCCACCTGTGTTACCGGCGACTGATCGCTTCGTCGCATCCTCCCTGCGCGCTTGCCCCAGTACCCAGTCCCCTAGCCCCTGCTACCTGACACCTGACACCTGCTCTTCCCCCGCCTACTAACTACCTTTCTTTTCAACAACATCCCCATTATAAAGGCGTAACTACCTTTGTTTTCTATAACATTCCCGGTTTTCCCCGAGTTTTCCACAGCGGTCCTTTGTTCTCAATGACATTCCCGCATTGGTCGTTCAATTTTTGAAGTTACTAGCTTTTTCTTTCCCTGTCGGCCGTGACATCTTGTCGTAAACTGCGGTACGGGCCAAGAGTCGTGCCAACTCGAACTGCCCTCAAATGCCGTGGACAGTCGGCAGCAAGCGGAAGGCAGTCGGCGGAAAGCAGATGCTCTTCATTCTGACTCCTGACTCCTGTTCTTCCCCCACCTACCGTCTACTACGTATCACATCCCTAGCCTCGTGTCAAGAGCAAAGGCACTGGCGTATTGGTACAGTTTGGTTTCTTGTAGCACGATCTGCCTGTCCCAGCCTGGCATGGATGGCCAAAGTTCCCCGCAGGGGAACAACA
>JBAVYG010000613.1:0-4659 GCA_049698675.1 Terriglobia bacterium | reverse complement strand
TGGATCAGCAACTCCAGCAGGCGCGGGCAGAACTGGCAACGGCCAAGGCCAACTATGACCTAGCGCAGACCACCGCCGCCCGCTATGAGTTCCTGCTGAAGAGCGATTCCGTAGCCAAGCAGGATGTTGACAACGCCGTGGGTGACGCTCACGCCAAGAAGGCCATGGTGGACTCCGCCACGGACAACGTGAAGCGCCTGGAACAGTTGCAATCCTTTGAAAAGGTTTACGCGCCTTTCGACGGGGTGCTCACGGCGCGCAATACCGATATCGGACAGCTCATTGGTTCCGGAAGCGGCAGCGGCGCCAAGGAATTGTTTCATGTGGCGGCCATCAACACCCTGCGCGTCTACGTCAATGTGCCGCAGATTTATTCCCCCACGGCGGTCCCGGGCGTCCAGTCCTATTTGACGATGCCGCAGTTTCCCGGGCGCCGCTTTCCCGGCAAGCTGGTGCGGACCGCCGAGGCGATTGACCAACCATCCCGCACCCTGCTTGCGGAGGTAGATGTTGCCAACCCCACGGGCGAAATCCTCCCCGGTGCTTACGCCGAAGTCCATTTAAAGCTCCCCTCTGCCACTTCGACGGTCGTCATCCCGGTCACCTGTCTGATTTTTCGTTCCGAAGGCTTGCGCGTCGGCGTGGTCCGCAACGGCCACGCTGCCCTGATTCCTATAGCCCTGGGCCGGGACTTCGGGACGGAAGTTGAAGTGGTGTCGGGCCTCGACGGAAGCGAAAGGGTGATCACGAACCCGCCGGATTCTTTGGTGGAAGGTCAGGAAGTTCGCAGCGCTACCCCGGGCGCGGACCAATGGAGTGCGCCATGAAGCGATTCGCAAGATCGGGAGATCGGGCGATCGGGAGATCGGGTGAGCAACAGGCAAACTCGCTCTGCATTGTTCTTCGTTCACCAGATCATCCGATCACCAGATCACCCGATATACCCCTGGCCGCACTGCTTTTGGCCGGACTTCTCTTGTTCAGCGCTTGTACCCCCGGCCCCAAGTACGCGAAGCCTACGGTTCCGACGCCACCCGCCTACAAGGAGCTTGCGCCCAGTGCGGTCGGGCCGCAAAGTGAATGGAAAGCTTCCCAGCCGCAGGACCAGGTGATACGCGGAAAGTGGTGGGAAATCTTCAACGATCCACAGTTGAATTTGCTTGAGGAACGGGTTGACGTTTCGAACCAAAACCTGAAGATCGCCGAGGCGCAATTTCGCCAGGCGCGCGATTTGATTCGCATCAGTCGCTCGGGGCTGTACCCAACGGTGAGCGCCGGTCCTTCCATCACCGGGGAACAATTCTCCAAGAACGCTCCCAACGCCGGCCCCCAATATGGCCAAACGCAGGGGGATTTCGTGTTGCCCTTCGACCTTTCCTACGAGGTGGATGCTTGGGGGCGCATCCGTCGCACCATTGAAGCCGCCACGGCCAGCGCCCAGGCCAGCGCGGCAGATTTGGAAACCGCCCGGCTGAGTATTCACGCGGAGTTGGCTGCCGACTACTTTGCGCTGCGTGGGCTGGATGCGCAGAAGCAGTTGCTTGACTCCACCGTGGTCGCCTACCAGAAAGCTCTGGACCTGACCACCAACCGCTACAACGGCGGGCTGGCAGCCAAAGTGGAAGTGGCGCAAGCGGCGACGCAGCTTGAAACCACCGAGGCGCAGGCCATCGACGTGGGAGTGCAACGCGCCCAATTCGAACATGCCATTGCCGCGCTGGTGGGCCAGCCGGCATCGACATTCGCCATTCCCGTCTCGCCGCTCGATACGCCCCCGCCCAAGATCCCGGCGGGAGTCCCCTCCGATTTGTTGCAGCGCCGGCCGGACATCGCCGCGGCGGAACGGCGCGTGGCCGCCGCCAACGCCGAAATCGGTGTTGCCAAAACGGCCTTCTACCCCACGCTCACTCTCAGCGCCGCGGCTGGCCTCGAGGGGTCTGGGATCACCAACTGGTTTGCCTGGCCCAGCCGCTTTTTTGCCGTGGGCCCGACGTTGCTGGAAACGCTTTACGATGCCGGCCGCCGCCACGCCTTCACGGACCAAGCCTGGGCCGCTTACGATGCCAATGTGGCTTCTTATCGCCAGAACGTCCTCACCGCCTTCCAACAGGTCGAGGATAACCTGGCAGGGCTGCGCATTCTCGATGAAGAAAGCAAGAAGCAGAGTCAGGCCGTGCAGTCAGCCGAACTCTCGCTGGCGCTTTCCACGAACCGTTACAAGGGCGGATTGGTAACTTATCTCGAGGTTATCACCGCGCAAAGCGCGGCGCTGAGCAACGAAAGAACCGCTGTCGATCTCCTGACGCGCCGAATGAACTCAACCGTCCTTTTGATCAAAGCCCTGGGTGGCGGATGGGACGTCTCCAAGCTTCCGCAGGTTACCGGGCACGAAGATCACCCCCCTGTGCACGGCAGCGGATCTTAGGAGACGTGGCTTGCCTGAAGCAGAAGTGCGTTGCACCCGAATTCCGATGTTCAAGATGCGGCGGATCTTCTAATTGCCCCGCTTTCAAGATAATGCCTTCTGCTCGCCCCCGATAGCTGTTACCTGACTTCTGATACCAATTTCACGTCAAAGGCCGAGACTTGCAGCGCCGTCAGGCGCGTAATCCCGCGGACGCGGGACCACAGCGCAAGCTGTGGGTGGCAGATACGGAGGAATATTCTTCCAGCCCCGCAGGGGCGAAAGAATGTGCCGATGATTTCTTTCGCCCCTCCGGGGCTCAGGCCACACGCGGATCGGATGTCTGTCCCCACAGCTTGCTAGCATGAACCCCTAACGTGAGACAATAAAAATAAGCCACAGTTACCATTCGCTGTTTTTCATTCGACAAATTTCACTCTCTTAAGCGAGGATCGTGTCCGGCTGATGAAGCGGAAGCGAGCTCTGCTGGAGAGCAACTCGCCGAGGAATAGTCAGCCGGAGACTCATCGATCCGATGAGCCGGGGGGCCCTCCCGGCCCCCTGCTGGAACTGGTGCCGCCGTCAGGTTCTCAGCCTTGGGTTTTTCGCTTATCGGACTGATAGATCTCCCCATGCCTTGAAAACTCATCTTCACCACCGCCGCAGACGCAGTTTTCACGACACCCCTTTGACTGGCGGCTTCGAATTCGGCAGGGGATCGATAACCCAGCGCTGAATGCAAACGACAGCGATTGTAGTATTCCTCAATGAACTCCCGCAGATGGTCCCGCAAGTCCTCCAGGTCCTGGTACTGCTGGCAGTAAATCTCCTCCTGCTTGAGCGTCTTGATAAAACTCTCACATTGCGCGTTGTCGAAGGGATTGCCGGGCCGACTCATGCTGGGAGTCATCTGGTACTGCGCGAGCCGGGCCACGTAGTCGGCGGCGGCATACTGAATGCCCTGATCGGAGTGATGCACCACCCCGGGCAGAGGCTGGCGTTGAGCGATAGCCATCTCTAAGGCTTGCAGCGTCAGCCGCGTCTGCAGCGTCCGCTCTACTGCCCATCCCACCGCCCGCCGTGAGAACCCGTCCACAATCACGGCCAGATAGACGAACTCCCGGCGCAGGCGGATATAGGTGATATCCGCCACCCATAACTGGTCAGGGGCGCTCAATTCCATCCGCCGCGCCAAATTGACATACACCCGCAAGTCATGCCCAGACTCCGTTGTCGCCACCCACGCCTTGCGCCGTAGCGCCAGCAGACCGTCCTCCCCCATGATCCGCGCCACCCGCTTGTGATTCACCGCCATTCCCCGCCGACGCAACTCCGCCGTCACCCGCCGGTAGCCGTACCGCCGTCGGTGTTGCAAGGCAATCTGCTGCACCGCTGCACGTATTTCCATCGCTTCTTCTTCCGGCGCTTTCTCCCCCCAGCTCCGGTAATAACCCGCTCGACTCACTTCCGCCAGCTGACACATCCGCTCGATACTCAGTTGGCCCTGCAGGGACTCCGTCCGCTCTCCGATACGCTCGTAGACGGCGTCTCGCCAGAGCCTGTGTTGCTCCGGCGTCGAGCCTCGACCTTCTGCAAGGCACCTTTGAAAAAATCCACCTCCAGCGCCTTCTCCGCCAACACCCGCTTCAGATGCGCGTTCTCACGGCGCAGCGTCTCCAAACTCCCGCGCTCCGCTGCCTGCGTCGTCAGCGGTAGCGGCTTCCGCGTCGGCCGCCCTTCCTGCTGCCACTTCCACTGATACAGCATCTTCCGGTCGATCCCTAACTGCCGCGCCAGAGCGGTTATGTTGTCACATTCCTGCGAGCGCACCACCGCGTCCCGCTTAAACTTCTCGCTGTACCTCCGCCTCCCCTTCTTCTGCTTCAACATTCGTTTTCCTCCGTTCGCTGATCACACTGTGGCTTAACGAATGTCTCACTTTAGGGGTTCACTCCATTGCGCTGTGGGCTACGACCTTCCGCCCGCTACGCGGGCTAAAATCAGTTACACATTACAGAGAGTGTTTTGAGCGACTCGAAACTCTATATCGGATGTGAAATTCGTATAAGATAATGCCTTCTACTTGTCCCCGATACCTGTTACCTGACTCCTGACTCCTGAATCCTGCCTTCTGACTTCTCTGCTCCCAATGACATGCCAATACTTTTTTCAGCACCCAGATAACCCGCATTTCTCACCACGGGTCTGGAAGGGCGGGGCTTCAGCCCCGCCTTTCCAGCAGTCCCCTAAGAGCG
>JBAVYG010000612.1:0-4087 GCA_049698675.1 Terriglobia bacterium | reverse complement strand
CCCCGGCCCCTCTCCCCCAAGGGGGAGAGGGGAGGAGGAAATGAAGAATCTGCGCCCTCGCGCTTCAGGGCCCGAGGACCGGAGCGGCTTTTTACAGTCGTCGGGCTTTCTACAAGGCCACAGGAATCGCCAGGCAGGGAGCACCGGGGAGAACGCCTCCCCGCCCTTTCAATCTCGGCAAGCCGACAAGAAGACTCCAGCCCATGAATGATTTCAGTAGCAAGATCGAGTCGCCCCTGCCAATTGGCTTCCGCTGATTGCCGAGTTCGTCGCCCCTCCGCACGGGCCTCGAGCTTACCCCTGGTTTTCCGGATTGGAGAGAAGCTTAACCCCGCTGCAGCGGCTCAATCACCACAGCCGTCCCATAGCAGAGGACTTCCGTGGCGGACTCTCGCCCGACGACTTCGGAAGCGTCGTAACGGAGGCCGACCACGGCGTTGGCGCCCAGCTCCTTGGCGTGCTCAATCATCAAATCGTAGGCCTGCTGGCGGGCCTGCTCACACATCTCGGTGTAGGCGCCGATGCGCCCCCCGATAATGCTCTTTAATCCCCCCAGGATGCCCTGCGAGATGGTAGGCGCTCGCACGATGATGCCGCGCACAATTCCCCTATATTCTCTGATCCGGTAACCGTCGATGCTCAAGGTGGTAGTGACTGGAATACCCATTGCGCCCTCCTCAATAGCGGGCTAATTCTAATAGATCTGAATCCTGAATCCTACCTACCGTCACCAACCCTTACATAGGGCCTTATCTGCTTCCACTTTTTAAATCCGATACCCCTAATCACCATCAAGTCTTCGACGCGCCTGAAAGGTCCGTGCTTTTCGCGGTAGGCAACGATTTGCTTCGCCAGACTCGGTCCGATTCCTGGGAGCTTCTGGAGGCCAATCGCTGTGGCTTTATTGATGTCGATTGCCTCCGCCCGGGGCTTGCCGGCCTTCCCCTGACTCTGGAGAGCAGACAGCCAACTATCGCAAGGCACCCCCCAAAACATAACCACCAACGCGAAGATGCAACCCAGGCGCCTGAACAATTCCCCAACCTCGCCTTGACCAATCCAACCCGAATTCGGAAGTTAGCGTGGGTCCGATGTGCATCTTGTAGGGGCACAGCGCCCTGTGCCCCTACACCCGGCCCCGCACCATTCTGGTCCCCCAGTATCTGCGTCGAGCGGGCATCGAATCAAGTGATTCTGCTCGAACGGCGGCTGCCAACTTTCGAATCCGGGTCCAATACGGCCTGTGCCGACAATCGTAACACCCTCTATGCCGATCTTCGGACCCTTTGTTGAATCCACCCACTTATTGACTCCGCAAGAAAAGGCTAGCCAAACGGATTTGAAATTCTCCGCCCTCCTGAGACAGTCGAGGGTCGAGAGCCGAAAGCAGCGATACCGCGAAAATGTGCGCGACAACCCACACTGAGTTTGGCGGTAAGAATCTAAGCGTGTTGGGAAAAAACTTCCTCCTCGTGTAAGAGGTTCACTACCCGCGAAACTGTTTGCTCGGCTTACCGACCACCGGGTGGCACTTTGGCGAAAGTCGTACCGACTGGTGAGAATAGCAAAAGCAAAGTGTGCAAGTTCAACAATGAGCCAGACATGCGCAGATTGCTCGATGGGAGACTAAGGGCTTCGCCGAAAAGAAGCAGAAACTTCGGAATACCTCGCGCATCCAATTTAGTAAAGAGGGAGAACTTGCAGTTATGAGCGAAATTCTTTCAAGGGTGTTCGTCATCGGCCTCCTCCTGGTTTATGCCGGGCTGGTTATGGGGTTCCTGTTATGGAACCTGAGGCGATGGCTTCGGGGCTCAGACAGGAAAAGGGCATGGCCCGCCATCCTGGAACACCTCAGCGCATGGCGCTTCTTCAATCGTCCCTATGATGCCGATTAACCAGTCCCGGCGGGTTTCTATTCTTCCTGCGGGGCAAGCACCACACTCAGCAATTGAGCCATTGATTCAATGAATCATCGATTCATTGGGAGAACGACGCTGCAACCGCTTTCCAATGATTCAATCATTCAATGTGGAAACGGTCACGACGCAACGTTACATCGTTCCCCTACTTTTGACCTTCAACCTTCAACTGTCGACTTGCCTGGAGAGGCATGGCTGCCTTTTCTTTCAGAGCCTTTAGGCGGTCGCGGAGCTGAGCAGCCTTTTCAAACTCAAACTGCTTGGCGGCTTCGCGCATCTGGTTCTCGAGACTCCTGGTCAGCTCCTCGAGCTGGTCAGGGGATACATCCTCGTCCGGCAAATCGGCAGGCACCGTAACATAGTCCGCCGCCACGATGGAGGCCAGAGCCATATCCACAGGTCTGACAATGCTTTCAGGAGTGATGCCGTTATCCTCGTTGAAGCGTGTCTGTTTGGCCCGCCGCCGATAGGTTTCGGAGATGGCTTGGCGCATGGATTCCGTCGTATGGTCGGCATAGAGGATGGCTTTCCCGTGCAAGTTCCGCGCCGCCCGCCCCATGGTTTGAATCAGCGCTCCCGCCGAACGCAGGTAGCCTTCCTTATCGGCGTCCAGGATGGCGACCAGCGAGACCTCCGGCAGGTCGAGCCCCTCGCGCAGGAGGTTGATACCGATCAGGACGTCAAATTCACCCCGCCTCAGGTCGCGCAGGATCTTCACGCGCTCGAGAGTCTCGATCTCCGAGTGGAGGTAGCGGCAGCGCACCCCGACTTCGGCGTAATACTCCGCCAGATCCTCGGCCATGCGCTTGGTAAGGGTGGTGACCAGAACGCGTTCATGGGCCTCGGCCCTGCTGCGAATATCACCCAGCAGGTCATCAATCTGGTGGCGCGTGGGACGGACCTCAACCTCAGGGTCGATGAGTCCCGTGGGGCGAATAATCTGCTCCACCACTTCCCCGCCGGACTTGGTCAGTTCGTAAGGGCCCGGGGTGGCGGAGACATAAATCACCTGTCCCACCCGATGCTCGAATTCCTGGAAGGAGAGGGGGCGGTTGTCCAGGGCGGAGGGTAACCGAAATCCATAGTCTACAAGAGTCTGCTTGCGGGAGCGGTCACCTTGGTACATGCCGCGCAACTGCGGCACGGTCTGGTGGCTCTCGTCGATGAAGATCAGGGCGTCCTGCGGAAGGTAGTCGAGCAGGGTGGGGGGCGGCTCTCCCGGCAGCCGCCCGGAAAGGTGGCGCGAGTAGTTTTCAATGCCGTGACAGTAGCCGATCTCCCTCATCATTTCCAGATCGAACAGGGTGCGCTGCTGGACGCGCTGGGCTTCCACCAGCTTTCCCTGCTTCTCGAGCTCGCCCCGCCACCACTCCAGTTCGCTGAGGATGCGCTGTATCGCTTCCTCTTTCCTCTCGGCAGGCAAAACGTAGTGGGTTCGGGGATAAATGGGCAGGCGGGAGTAAGTCTGCTTCACTTGGCCGAAAAGCGGGTCAATCTGGGCCAGAGTTTCCACCTGCTCGCCCCACATTTCGATGCGGTAGGCGACATCCTCGTAGGTGGGAAAAACCTCAATCACGTCGCCGCGCACGCGGAAGGTGCCACGCCGGAAATCCGCGTCGTTGCGTTCGTATTGGATTTCAACCAGCCGCCGCAGGATGTCTCGCCGCGAAATCTTCTGCCCGGTTTCGAGCAGCAGGAGCATTCCATAGTAGGCCTCCGGCGAGCCCAAGCCATAAATACAGCTCACGCTGGCCACGATGACGCAATCGCGACGCTCGAAAAGCGAGCGGGTGGCGGACATGCGCAGCTTGTCCAGCTCATCGTTGATGGTTGCTTCCTTCTCGATGTAAACGTCGCTGGCGGGGAGGTAAGCTTCGGGCTGGTAATAGTCGTAGTAGCTCACGAAGTATTCCACGGCGTGGCGCGGAAAGAAGGAACGGAACTCGTGGTAAAGCTGAGCGGCCAGGGTCTTATTGTGAGCCAGAATCAGGGTGGGGCGGTTCACGGCCTCAATCACTTTGGCGACAGTGAAGGTTTTGCCGGACCCCGTAACCCCTAGCAAGACTTGATGAGGCTTGCCTTCCTCAACGCCCCGCACCAGTTCCTGAATGGCCGTCACCTGGTCGCCACGTGGCTGGTAGTCACTCGCGAGATTGAAACTCATGGAC
>JBAVYG010000611.1:0-3849 GCA_049698675.1 Terriglobia bacterium | reverse complement strand
TTCACGCTCGGCGGCAGCAAATACGCCTGCTCGGGGTTGTAAGGCAGAAATCTCATCGCGACCCTCCTGCCCTCATTTCATGCAACTCAACTGCCAGAGTTTTCACACAGACTCCTTCGGGGTTGGGCGGTCGGGTGGGCTTTGCCATCCGCAGGTTAAGACCTGCGGCTACTCACGGTCGGCCCCTACCGGGGCCTCCCACGGTCCTATTCGAATTTCGCTTTTCCCGTTTCTAATTTGCCGTTTCCGATTGGGCGGGCGCTACTTCATGTGGAGGACGGCCTCTTTGAAGGTCCCTCGCTGCTGCATGATTTTCTTTTGCAGCAGGATGATGGATTGAAGGAGCATTTCAGGCCGCGGCGGGCATCCAGGAACGTACACATCGACAGGAATGAATTGGTTTACGCCCTGGACGACCGCATAGTTATTGAAAACGCCACCGGAGGTCGCGCAAGCGCCCATCGAGATCACCCATTTGGGCTCCGGCATCTGGTCGTAAAGTTTCTTGATCACGGGAACCATCTTTTGTGCGACGCGGCCGGCAACAATCATCAAGTCCGATTGGCGCGGTGAGCCACGGAAGACCTCCGCTCCAAACCGCGCAATATCAAAGCGTGAGGCCGCGGTGGACATCATCTCGATGGCGCAGCATGCCAGACCAAAGCTCATGGGCCAGATCGAGGACTTGCGCGCCCAATTCACCGCTTGGTCCAGCTTGGCGAAAATCAAACCTTCATACCCCGATGATTCGTCTGTTTGCATGAATCGTACGCCCCTTCAAACATTATTATGCCATCTCAGGGGTGCGGTTTCAAACCCTCGGTGATGGGACCGTACATCTCAGGCCGGCGTGCGGCGATGCGGTCAAACTCCCACTGCCCCGGCACGCGGACCACCCGGTTGAGGTCCGCCCCCATCAGGTCTAGTTCGGCGACCAGGATTGTCTCCTCGGTTTCACCCGCCTCGGCAAGGACCTTGCCCGTGAAATCTACAATTTGCGAGTGGCCCGCAAAGCGGAATCCTCGCTCTTCGCCGACACGGTTTGCCGCAACAACGTGAAAGTGGTTCTCCGTGGCGCGAACCTTGGGGGTATGCTGCCAGGAATCTGAGCCAATGGGCCAATTCGTGGGGATCGCCAGGAGCTGAACGCCTTTGAGCTTAAGTACCCTGCCCGCCTCCGGAAAGCTGCAATCGAAGCAGATATTGATGCCAATCTTCCCGTGCAACGTCTCGAACACCGGAAATGGCTTGTCCCCCGGAGCAACAAACCGATCAATCCCGAGATACGGAAGATGGAGTTTGCGAAAAGTGCCGGCGATTCCCTGTGGAGTCACCACCGCAGCAGCATTGAAAATCCGGTCGCCGTCGCGCTCGAGCAGGCCAACCACTGCGGTGCAATCGAGCGACTTTGCCGCTTCCCATAGCTTTTCCGAGGAGGGGCCCGGAACCGGCTCTGCGACGGGGTGGGCCTCCTCCCTGCCCGCGAAGCAATAGCCGGTAAGCGCGCATTCCGGGAACACCACGATCCCCGCGCCAGCACAGGCGGCAGATTCAAGGCCGGCAAGAATTTTCTCCAAGTTCCTTTGTCTCTCCAGGATCTCGACATTCATCTGCACCACGGCAACTTTCATGAATCCTCCCCCAATGGGCGAGACCATTTTAGCAGCAATTCGCTTCTGAGGGTCAACGCCCCACCCCCCCCCTTTCGGAAAGGAGAGAGCAATCGTCGAAGCTCGGAACGGAATATGTCCGCTCCGGAATCGGCCCAATGATCGTCGCCGAGGAGCTTAATGATGGGCCTGTCCGGCCTTGGACCGTCACCCGTTTCAGCAATTACTCGTGCAAATGCCGCTGACTTGTGCTTAAATCCGGTGTAGGGTTAAGTCACGTTGAGGAATGCTTCCTTACGCGACGATTGCTGCATACACAAAATCTCAATGCATGGAGGAACTATGAAACGAACACTGATCTCGTGCGCGGTAGGAGTGGCGTTACTGGCCGCTGCTTTACTACCGGTAGTTTTTCACGCGCAACCTGGATCGCCGCGGCCTAGCGCGGCGGCGGCGGTGACTCCCGGCGCAGCCGCGGCTAGTCAGGCGCCTCAGCATCATCCGCGGATTGAGGCGGCCATCCACCACCTGGAGGAAGCCAGGCAGGAGCTTGTGGCTGCCCCAGCAGAATTCCATGGGCACCGGGCTAAGGCCATAGAGCACGTGGACCGCGCGCTCCAGGAATGCCACAGGGCGCTTGAGGTCGGCCCATAGGTTCTATCCCACAGGCCAGCTTCTTGCTTAGGTGAGATCTGGTCATCAGCAGTTGACCTGGTACGGTCCTCGCCACGAAAAAGGGATGGGGCGGCAGCCCGTCACGCTGCCCCATTCGACCTTTTCTTGCCAATTCCTTTCACTCCAGGTCAAAATACACCACTTCTGAAATGGGTACGCGCGGCACAGTGACTTCCACCCCCTCCTGCCTGCGTCAATATATCGCTTGACAATGGGCGAAGAAAAAGCGAATATTGGTTTATCCTATATTTGGAGTCTCTCGATGGCCTCGATTGCTGAAGTGCCCCCTCTACCTACTCAAGCGGCGCAATTCCTGGGGATCGCTCGCCTGGCGGCCGAAAGTCCCCGGGTCCGCGAGCGCGCCGAGGTGGAGTACTTTGCCCTCCCCTGCCGCTCCACGCTCAACCGCGAATCGAGCGGGCGTATGCCTTTCGCCTGGACCATCAACCCCTACCGAGGATGCGAGTTCGGCTGCAAGTATTGTTACGCCCGCTACACGCACGAGTTCATGGAGATGTGGGACGGAAAGGACTTTGAGCGGAAGATCTATGCCAAAGTCGGGTCGCCGGAATTCTTGCGCGCGGAACTCCGCCAAGCTAAGGACAAGGGCTTGCCCATCGCTCTCGGTACAGCGACCGATCCCTATCAGCCGGCGGAAAAGCAGTTCGAGATTACGAAGCGCATGCTGGAAGTCTTCGCCGAGTTCGAAGGGCTGCAATTCTCCATCACCACGAAGTCCGTCCTGATTCTTCGCGACCTCGAATTGCTCAGGCTGGTCACCGTCCGACACCGCTTCAGCGTTCACATGACAGTAACCACGGCAGATAAACGCCTGGCGCGCCTGCTCGAACCCAAGGCACCGCCACCGGCGAAGCGGCTTGAAGCTATCAAGCAGTTGTCTGAAGCCGGGATCTGCGTGGGCGTGAATGCCATGCCCATCCTGCCCGGACTGAACGATTCTGACAAGTGCCTTGATGCCATGGCGCGTGCGGCGTCCGAGGCTGGTGCGAAGTTCCTGTACGGGAACATCCTTTTCCTGGCGCCATCCGCCATGAAACAGTTCATGCCTTTCCTGGAAGAAGAGTTTCCGCGACTGGTCAAGCAATACCGCAAACTCTACGCTCATTCGGCTTACCTGAATGGGGATTACAAAGCCCGCATGACGGAGCTTCTGGCGGAACTGCGCGCCCGCTACGGCCTTGAGGGCAATCACGGCGAACCGCCACCGGCGGCGAGACACCCCCAACTGGCTTTGCCCTTCGAGGCGTTGAATGGAAGTACCGCAGCTCGTGGGCTGCTCACGCCCTGCGGCTAAGACAAGACTGCGTCAAAGTCCTCTGGGTGGCAGATACATCGCCTTGGAGTTACGGGGCGGCTGGCAGAGCCGCTGGTTACCGATCCCTCGGAATTGGCTTGCTCCTTGACTTTAACGGAGCCCCGCGGCTGAAAAGCCTGAAGTTGAAAACTTGTGGTAAATGAGTCATCCTCGCTTATTGCCTCGGCTGGTATTGTGCAGGTTCAGTCTGAAGAGAGTGAGGATTGCCTTTGACGCGCGGCCTACAGG
>JBAVYG010000610.1:0-1999 GCA_049698675.1 Terriglobia bacterium | reverse complement strand
TCGCCTCTCATGGCTCTTTCATAGAACTTTTGACAGAACCATACATCCGATGGGCGCGGTTCAAAATCTGGGGAAATACGAATGACAATTGCGCCTTGATCTGGGGTATTCTGTGGGGGCACGAAGCGGCTTCGAGAAGAGCCGCTAGGGCGCTATCGATGGGACCGTGTGGCGTTTGTTTTGCCATTTGTGAACCCTCCTGAGCACCATTCGAATTTTGCACTTCGTCGGCGCTAGTCAATGGCCGCCTGTCAGTCCCCCGTGGCCGCAAGCACTTTATGCGTTTATGTCCCGGACGTCGGGCGCGATCAGGTTGAACGCAGTCTTTTGCATCCGCAGGCCTCTCGCGCTTTAAGGACGCCACTATCATGATCGCGGGTGGCGTTTGGGCTGAGATCAGTGTTCCAAGGCGTGCTTCACCGTCCGCTTACGCTCAGCAAGGAATACCTCGCCCTCACCCTTGGCGCATTAGGGCTTGACGGTAATCAGCACGACCCCATGCGCGGGCACCGTGGCTGAGAACTGATTAGCCATTGCGCCCCTATCCTTGTGAGCCCACAAGTCGCGCACGTTCAGCTTGCCGTGCAATCCGAGATCAGCCCAGCGGACGGCCACGGTTGCAGCGGCCTCACCGCGATTCAAAAGCCCCACGGCCATCACGTTGCCCTTGAGGGGCCGCGCCACGACCAGCGTCGATCCCAGCTCGGAGATCTTCTTCGCGGGCTTGGCCTCGGGGTCCTGGTCAATCGCGATAATTTCGGTATTCATCAGGATAGATTTTGTCTCATCGCTCATGGCGCGCAGGTCGTTGCCGGCCAGCAGCGGGGCTGCCAACAGCGACCAGAGGGCCATGTGGGTGCGGTATTCGTCGCCGGTCATGCCGCCGTTGCCGATTTCCAGCATGTCCGGATCGTTCCAGTGGCCCGGCCCGATATAGGGAGCGATGTTGAACTGGTTGAAGCCGATGTTTTCCATCGACTTCCAGTTGTCGCTGATGTCGTCGGTAGTCCGCCAAAGGTTCCCGCCGACCTTGGGCCCCCACTTCCACACCTCAGCCAGCCCGTACTGGCAGAGACTGAAAACGATAGGCCGGCCGGTAGCAAGCAGCGCATTACCCATCTTCTGATAGACGGACTGCATATCCTCATCCTTGTAAATGCCGCCGGCGCTGCACCAATCGTACTTGAGATAATCAAAGCCCCAGGCGGCGTAGGTCTTCGCGTCCTGCTCTTCATGTCCGTAGCTGCCTTGGTAGTCCGCGCAGGTCTTGGGCCCCGGTGAGGAGTAAATTCCGATCTTCAATCCCTTGGAGTGAACGTAATCGGCCAGCGCCTTCATATCGGGGAATTTGCGATTGGCGGTGATGTTTCCCTGCGCGTCGCGGGGGCCCTGCCAAGTATCGTCAATGTTGATGTAGGTGTAGCCCACAGCCTTCATGCCCGTCGCGACCATTGCGTCGGCCATGCCCCGCACGGCCGCGTCGTCCACTTTGCCGGCGAACTTGTTCCAACTGTTCCAGCCCATGGGAGGCGTGCGCGCCAAGCCGTTGTCGGGAACATCGTGCAGTGCCGGCAGGGGCAGGCGCGGGGGAGGAAGCGCCGCTTCCGGTGTGGTGCGCTCGGCAATACCCGCGATCGGGGCGCGCCCGGGAAACTGCCTGGTCATGGAGATCTTGCCGCCCTCCATCGTGCCTTCGTAGTTCACGGTGCGTTCCTGGTTCTGAAACCGGAACTTAACCACCAGGTGTAGTTTGCCGTTGCTGAAAGTCCCGTCGCTGATCGGCGTTTGCCGAGGACCCATCAGAATCTTGCCGGTAACTTTCTCGCCGGACTGTTTGAGATCGAAGAACGACTCGCGGTAGTTGCCGTCCCCGGTGGGCACGCGCAGAACCCAGAAGCCTGTCACATCCGTTTGCGCGGCAACGGGAATCGCGCCCAATAGAAGTAAGGAAAATGCCAGAAGTATGTGGTAAAAGATCAGGTGTCGTTCTGACCTGACC
>JBAVYG010000609.1:0-13271 GCA_049698675.1 Terriglobia bacterium | reverse complement strand
GCCTTCAGCCGTAAGCCCTCAGCCGTCAGCCATCAGTCCCTCCTCCCCACCTACCACCTACGACCGCAGTAGGCAGTAGGCGGTAAGCAGAAGCCAGTCGGCGGAGAGCAGATGCTCTTCATCCTGACTCCTGACTCCTGACTCCTGAATCCTGAATCCTGTTTCTTTTCATCAACATTCCCGCCTCAAACATCTAACTACCTTTTTTTTCTACAACATTCCCGGCTTCGTTCAGAGTTTTCCACAGCGGTCCTTTGTTTTCATAGACATTCCCGCGTCCTTGTGTCAATTTTTAAAGTTACTGCGTTTTTCCTTTCCCTCTTCTAAGCGACATCTTGTCCAGAGAGAGCAAAAGGAGTTTATCGCCCTGCTCGCCCCGGCTGACGCGTTATTGAAGTTTTTTCCTGACTCCTGACTCCTGAATCCTGCACCATCCGCTTAGTATAGTAGCCTATCTCCAAAACTTTGTCAAGAGACGCGGGTGGCGCATACGTCCCGACGGTTTTTGTCGGGATGTATGCGACGCAGGGACGATATAATGTTCGCGTGTCCAAGCTAAAGCACTATTGCGGCCTCAATCATCTGCATTATTTGACCACCAGCACGTATCGACGCGCCCGCTTGTTTGATTCCGAGCGTTTTAGGAAGCAATGGGTTGCGACCTTCGACGAGTTGCGGCGGGAGTTGAAATCCCGAATGAACATCTGGAGCCCGAAGAAGCGAGATGAGAAGCTGAAGTACATGCACAACAATCCCGTCAAGCGCGGCCTGGTGAAGCAGCCAGGAGATTGGCCGTGGTCCAGTTGGAGGTTCTATTTCTGGAATGACGCTTCGATCTTGGGCATGGACAAAATGCCGTGATGGCGACACACCGAGGGGCGCATACATCCCGACAAAAACCGTCGGGACGTATGCGCCACCCGCCGCCATGCCCACGGCGCTAATACCCAGGCCGAAGGTCACTTGGGCGATGCCCCACAGAAAGCCGAAAATCAGGGGGGCGAGGAGTGCGCGGCTGGAAACGCCTCGATAGACATCCTCGAGGTGGGGCACGAAACCCGCTGCCAGTAGCCACGGTATAATCAGCAACGCTGCGGCGGCAAAAACCAGCCAGGTGTTTTCCCATTTCCACTGACGCGTGTACTTCATGGGCAGCGGAAAGCTTCCATTCAACGCTCCACTGATGAAAATGACCGCCATGCCAAGCCAGAAATGGTCGCTCATGGAAGAGTCCCTCGCGGCACACACTAGCCACGGGCTTCGCCCTTGACATCCCGTGTAGGGGCAGGCCTTGTGCCTGCCCTGGGCGACCACAAGGGTCGCCCCTACGACGCGGTACACAGAATTAAGCGCAGGTTCTCAAAATTTGGGGATACCTGTATTCCCTCAGTCGCGGGTGGCAACACACGTAGCGCCGGCCCCGCGTCGGCGGGACCGGGACTACTCCTCAACACATTGGCAAGCATCACCGCACCGTGTTCCGTGAACACATGAGGCGCATATTTGATATTCTGCCCACGCTTCAAGGTCACAGTTTGTGATCTTGAAGCCAGCACGAAGAGCCGCAGGACCGAACAGCGGGTCCTGCATTGCAATACCGTAGATTCTTGTTTTTCTAGCAAGGATTTTCAAGCACTTCGTAGGGCCGAACGGCGTTCGGCCCAGGGCCAGCGCCGCTGGCCCCTACACGTTTGGTTGCGGCCTTCAGGCCGCGCTGTGCTACTCTTCGGAAGGTGGCGGGGGACGACTCAACTCGCAGTCTGCCCCGCAGCCTTCGCTGAAGAAGCAAGGGAGCCGCGGAACAGGTGGCTCGACAACTGCTCTTCCGCCTCGAGGTGTGCACGCATTTCACGAATCATGCGGGCGCCGAGGGTCAAGAGCACGGTAGGGTCTCTCGATAGACCGTAAGAAACCATCTGCCTCTCGAATTTATCCAGGTCCACACCAAAACGTTCGTGGTCTTCTCGAAAGGCCGCCAGTTTTGAAGTGATATCGGCGTCGCGGCGGACGGCCGGGAACAACTCCGATTCCTCTTGCCGGCAATGCGCGGTCAGAACCGTTTCGAGGTACTTCAGTATCTCGTGTAAGGAGGCATCCGCCGCCTGCCGCTCGACGGGTTGGCTGCCATTCATGGAAAGCCGGTGCAGCGCCATTTCCCAATCTTGCAGCCGGGCGCGCACCTGAGCGTGCTGGTCGATCCAGCGCTTCTCATCAATTGCAGTTCCCGTGGCCGGCGCCGCACGGGCTATCTCGCACGGCATCTCTTCGGCGAGATATTTGCAGGCAAGCCCACGCTGCTCGAGCGTCGCAACCACTTCCCGGCGCGGCGGATAGTCGTGGGTGGAAAACTGGCCGGGCAGGTGGCGGCGCAAGTAGGCGCCCGGCAGGGTTTCGCAATCCACGGTAAAGAGATCACCGGCAGCCACCATCGAGATATTCAGGTCGTAACTCTCGCGGGTGTTGAAGAACAGTCGGGAAGTGGGAAAAGCCATGTGATAAATACTAATAATCAGGCGGAAGTCGTCGTCGGAGACGCTGAAGCGATTGGGCTTCTGCGAGGCCAGGACGCCGCGCGCCGGCTTCAATCGCGGGATTCCCAGTGCGTGCGGCTCGATTCCATAAGTGCGGCGCAAATAGTTTCCGTGCTCGATGACCGCCAAGGCGTCGTAACGGAAATCGTAAAGCCCCAACAGCACGCCCATCCCAATCTTGGTAATGCCTGCGGCGATAACGCGATCCCAGAGATCCAGGCGAGACTCGTAGTTCCGCTTGGGCGAGCCCGCAAAGTGCCAGCGGTCGAAATGCGGGCGATGGTAAGTCTCCTGCCACTCGACCACCCAATTCAACCCGGCGTCGCGCAAGCGGACGTAATCCTCTTGCTGGTAAACAGGGGAGCACAGAGCCACCACTCCGCCCCCCAGGGCTTCGAGTTTCCGGCGTGTGGCGGCAACATAGCGCGCCACCGTTTCCGGGCCGAATTCAGGGTCATCGGAGAGCACCAATTCGATCTGCCGGTGACCCCAGGAGAGAATCAGGTCCAATTGTTTTTCAAAGTCTTCAGGGTTGAGCCGGACTCGCTCGGCGATGGAATTGCTTTGCCGATAGCCGCAATACAAGCATTCGTTCTGGCAATAGCTTGTCAAGTAGACGGGGATGATGAATTCAACGCTTGGCGCCGCAAAACGCGCGCGCACTCGGTTCGCTGCCGCCTGGATTTCAATTCGACGGCTTTGATCGCGCGCTGCTGCAAACAGAGAGGCTGCCTCTTCGGCAACGAGGCCCTTTCCCCTATCGGCAGTCCGAAAGACTTCCTCCGGCGGCTGGATGGGCTCCAAGATTGCCGCCAAGGCTTCGATGCGGCTTTGCTCGCTTTCAAAAAACTGACTGAACCTTGCCAATTTCCTTAATCCCCCCATTGAACCTCAAGAAGTAATTCTACTCCTCCCTGCAGCGTTTTGTAGGGGGACGGCTTGCCGTCCCCTGACCGCCGTGCCGACCACCGACGAGGGTCGGGCAAGCCCTACCCCTACATCCAATCCGTTTGCGTTGGTGATTCCGGGTTTCCCCCTCGTAGGGGGACGGCTTGCCGCCCCCTGACGGCCGTGCCGACCACCGACGAGGGTCGGGCAAGCCCTACCCCTACTCAAGCCCTGCCGCGCCCGCGCAGGCTATGCAAAAACCCGCCTGCTTCAAATCGATTTTCTCCACGGCGTGCGAGGCGCTCATCACGCAAAGGTAATCCGGGCAATGGCGAAGCCCAAAAGTGTGGCCCAATTCGTGGAGGGCCTCCTTCAAAAGGCGCCCTTGGAGTAGCCCAGGGTCCTTGGGCATGCCATAGAACTCCGGGCGCAGGCGGTGGGTGGAAACCAGGGCGCCGGTGTTGCCCAATTGGGCTTCGCCAAAAACGAAGGTCAGGATAGGGATGTAAAGGTCGGCGTCGGTCACTCCCAGGATTCGCCAGCTCTCCGCAGGCGGGTCCTGCAAAAGCTTCTTAAGAATTTCTGTGGAGTGGTATTGCCCGCGCACAGGATTGTAAGCAAACTCGCCATCCAGTCCATCCGGCCGAATCCAGCATGCTACGCGCAAGCGCGCTGCCAGCCCTTCCGCAAGCGATTCGAGGTGGCCCCGCTCGACTCGCCCGACGGGAACCAGCGAGATGATCTTCATGACGCGGCAGGCATACCTTTCCGAAAGCCGTATTTCTTGATCTTGTTGTAGAGGGTGACGCGGTCAATCTCGAGGATTTTTGCCGCGCGAGTCTGGTTCCAATCGCAGGACTCCAGAACTCGAAGAATATGCGCGCGCTCCACGTCGTCGAGCGAAAGCCCTACCTCGGGCCGCTGGGTCGAGCCAATCTGCAAGGGGAAATCGGAAGCCTGAATTTCCGGCTCGCGACCGATTACCATAGCCCGCTCGATGGCATTCTCGAGCTCGCGCACATTGCCGGGCCAACTGTAATTCATCAAGATGTCCAGAGCCGCCCTACTGATGGAAGTGAACCGCTTGCTCATGGCCCGCGCATACTTCTTGATGAAATGGTCCACCAAAAGCGGGATGTCTTCATGGCGGTCTCGCAAGGGAGGCAGTTCAATCCCGAAAACGTTGAGGCGGTAGTAGAGGTCGGGCCGGAAGGTTCCTTCCTTCACGAGGGCCGACAAATCCTTGTTGGTTGCGGCGACGGCACGAAAGTCAACCTTGAGCGCCTGGTTGCCACCCACGCGCGTTATCTCTTTCTCTTGCAGAACGCGCAGCAGATCCGTCTGGGTCTTCAGGCTGATATCCGCGATTTCATCCAGGAAGACCGTGCCACCCTCGGCGACTTCGAACTTGCCCTTCTTCCGATACTGGGCGCCCGTGAAGGCGCCCCTCTCGTGCCCGAAAAGCTCGCTTTCGAGCAGGGTCTCTGTCAAGGCGCCACAATGAATGGTAACCATGGGCATGAATCGGCGGGGGCTCAGGTGGTGAATGGCGCGCGCCACCAATTCCTTGCCCGTGCCGCTTTCCCCATGGATCAGGACGGTGGTATCCATGGGAGCAACAGTGCGGATGAGTTCTATAACCCTTTGCATGGGCTGGCTCTGCCCCACCAATTCGACCGCTTGAACCTCCTCGAGGGTTTCCCGCAGCCGCACATTTTCCTCTTTGAGTTTGCGGTGTTCGAGGGCCTTACGAACCAAATGAGCCAAGTCATCGGGATCGAAAGGCTTGGTGATGTAGTCGTACGCCCCGTCTTTCAGCGCCTGGACGGCAGTCTCCACCGAAGCGTAGCCGGTCATGATGATGACAATAATCTCCGAATCGACCTCGCGAATTTTGCGGTGCAACTCGAGACCATCCATGCCGGGCATCTTGATATCCACCAGGGCCAAATCCCAACGCTGGCTCGGCAACTTCAGCAGCGTCTCGCGGGCGCTGGTGGCGGTCTCAACGAGGTAGCCCTCTTCTTCGAACCATTTGCCGAGCGAGTCACGGACGACGTTTTCGTCGTCCACGATCAAAAGGCTGGCTTTGTAATCCATGCGCAACTCCCGTTTCGAGCGAAGAGCGGTATGTGGTAGGCGGTAGGTAGGGGAAAAACCCTCGACTACCGACTACTCACCGCCTACCTTCTGTCTTCTGACTCCTGTCTCCTGTATTCCCGCTCGTCACTCATCACTTGTCACTCGTCACTGTTCCCCCGGCAGTCGCCGGCCACAGTTTCGGCTCCTCCGGCATAGTTACCGTGAAAGTAGTTCCCTTCTGCTGTGGGGAAGACACCTCGATGTTCCCTCCATGTTGCTGGACAATCCCGATAGCGATGGCCAATCCTAAACCAACCCCTTTGCCCTCCGCCTTGGTGGTGAAGAAAGGTTCAAAGATATGCGGCAGGACGTCTTCAGGAATTCCCATGCCGTCATCGCTGACCATGATCCGCGCCTCACGATGCTCTGCATGGTAAGCAGTTTCCACCCTCAACCGCCCGCCGTGCGGCATGGCCTCGACGGCGTTCATCAGCAAGGCCAGAAGAACCTGCTGGATCTGGCCCGCGTCACAGTAGATGGAAGGCATCTTGGGGTCCAAATGACTTTCCACATCCACCTGTTGCAGATCGCATTGGTGCCCCACCAGAAGCAGGCAGCGTTCCACGACGCCGGCCAAATCGTTCTTTTGCGGGTTGAGCGGCGCCTGCCGGGCGAACGTCAGCAGGTTCTTGACGATGGTTCCACAACGCCGGCTTTCCCCTTCAATCTCCGCCAGGTCATTCTTCACTTCCTTGTGGCGCTCCTCGTTCTCCAGACCTTTGTCCACGAGACGGGAAATCAGCTTGCTGTAAGTGAGAATGCCCGCCAGGGGGTTATTGATCTCGTGGGCGACAACCGCCGCGAGCTTTCCCAGCGAAGCCATCTTCTCGGACTGCACCAGGCGGTGATAAGCGCGCTCGAGCTCTCCCGTCTTGTCATGGACTCGCGCTTCCAGCGTGCGGGTCCACTCCTGGTTTTCCTTTTGCGCTTTCTTCAGTTGCTCCGTCATGCGATTGAAAGAAGCCGCCAAGCTGCCCAGTTCATCGCCACTGCCCACCGGCAAGGAATAGTCCAACTCGCCCTCGGCCACATGTCGGGTGCCCTCGGTGAGTTGGTGCACGGGCTTGTGCACGGTCACCCGGATTAGTCCCGCTGAAATCAAGCTGAGGATGAGGATGGAAGCAATGGTAAAGACCACAATCTGACGCTGGCTCCGGGCCACCACTTGATCCGCGGCGACCAAGGAGAGGTTGGTGTCCAATACGCCGAGTACCTGGTTGCCTACAGCGTGGGCGTGGCAGGCGGCGTTCGAGCAGTCGGGCTCGTTCTCGATCGGCCGGATCAGGCCCAGAATGCGTGTGCCGTCAGAGGCATTGTAAATGCGCATGCGGTCGGGACGATTCAGGCGCTTGAGGGGTTGCGCCTGAGCATGGCAGGCGTAGCAGGCCTCCGCCTTCTTATCGACGAACTGCCCAACCTCCTGCGGGTCAGTGGAAAAAGTGATTTGGCCTTCCTTGTTGAAGATGCGAATGCGGCTGATGCCCGCTTCGTGCCCGATGGTGTTGATGATGTGGAAGACTTCTTCGCGCTGGTTGCGTAGCATCGAATAACGGATGCTGCGCCAGATGATATCGCTGTTTCGGTCGGCGCTCTGAAAAACCATCTCGTGCTGATATTGGCGCCAAAGCCGCAGGCTCCAGTACCCGTACAGCCCTAATAAGAGGGCCATGCTGCCGACCACGCAGGCCGTCAATTTCGTCGCCAGGCTGTAAGTGAATCGACGCATAGGGCGTCCTTGGTCGACCCTCAGGCTTCAACGCCGCGCATTTCCCGGGCAGATGCGTGCAAAAGACAAGAACTCTGCCGCAACGAACATGCCTCGCTGCATTTCTATGCACGCGACATGCCGAGAAATTCAGCAGGATGGAGCATAAAACCAGACGTTTTGTCTCTAATTCCTAGCCTTCCTACGCCTCATGTTCCCACTGTGGTGAAATCACCCAACTCCAACGGATATCTGATTCTTGGATTGAGGAGATGCGGGGCTCGGGGTGCGACATGACAACCAGCAGTGTCACGGGTTCCTGAGCCTGCCCGAATAAAACGAGGTTTCCTGAAGATTGTCCTGAGTAGTGATTCTTAGGCCTTCATGGGTGAGCTGGGCTTGCTGGAGGCGCAAGAATTCCGCCTCGAAGACGCGCCAACCGCCGCGTCCGAGCTTAGTCAAGGAGCCCACCGCAGGCAGACCGCCGGCTGCCGAGTCCGCAGCGACTGCACGATGCAATCCACCAGCAAGAAGCCTATAAACATCAAGGCTACAAAGAGTGCGACCATGACTTGTCCTCCTCGGAATAGAGACCCGCGTGTCCCGGCACTCCCCGCGCCGGCCTTGACACACCAAGGCGCTCGGCCTAGGCCAGAAACAGTTCGCGGACTATACTTTCCCAGCGGTCCTCAGGGAGCGCGCTCAGGACGTCCGAAACAGCGTGGCCACCGTCCTGCAAGTGAACTGCGGTCGAAGGGCTGAAGTGGGTATGGAGCGTCGCCACGGATTCTTCCATCCAGCGCTGGGCTAGCCTGCCCCGCAGCAGGTTCTTCAGATTCGAATCAGCAGCAGGAGAGTTGACCGCAACAAGCCAACCGAGGCCGTAGGGATCCTTGTGAATGACCGAGGGATCTTTCAAGACCTCCGGGTTTACATCTACTACCTCGCCCTCGATAGGCGACAACATTTCGAAGCGGTGACCGCCGCGCCCGAGCGTCCAACCCTTCTCGCCTTGGCGCAGCCACCGACCCCGAGCCGGCAGATCGAGTTGGTCAACCTTGCCCAACAAGCGAACCGCAAAGTCATCCAGCCCGATGCGCACGACGTTTCGGGACTCCTTTGCAGCCCATGCATGGCCAGAGTGATACGAGAGGCCGGCGGGAAGCTTGAAGCCGCCCACAATGTTCATGGGAAACGACACTTCCTCAGGCTCCGCTGGCGCCACCACTGCTTTCACAGCTTGCGGCCGCCGAGTCTGCAAGAAATAATCAACGATGACGAAGCAAACGAACGTACCGAGGACAAGCGCTGCAACCATGTGATACCTCATCTTTCCGCACTCTTCTGGATAGGGTGCGAAGGCTTTGATTTCCACGCATACAATAGCAGCTAGGCGACCATGCACTCGTTCAAAATGGAACTGCAAGGGTTAAGGTATTCGACGTGTTTTCAACCAGATAGCGGACAGCATGAGGAACTGGCGAGATGGACAATAGGCCCGAACCTCGATTTGCCTACTGAGAATTACAACATACGAAGCGTTCTGGGGTGAGGGACTGTTGATAACTTGCTTTCTTTCCAATAGGATAGAACTTGATTAAAATCTCAACATGCACTGCTGAGAACATTAGCAGGAAAGGTCTGGCGCGAGTCGGGGTGTGAGACAACGCCCTTGATTCTTGAGCGCCCCACACAGGGCCGCCTACGGGCGCTCAGGACGTTGGCAGGTTCCGCTTGTTCGCCCCAACCCCCACTTGCGGCCAGCCTTGATCCAATATGAGCCAAGACCAAGTCGTTCTCATTCCTTCCATCGCCTTTTCTAACCGCTTGCATTGCGGCATTTTCCCGCTTACCTTTCTTCCCAGGGGGCGTCCAAGCCCTATGCGAGGTCAAAAAGGGAATTCCGACTAACCCGGCTAAGGAGTGCGCGTGTCGAATCGAGTGTATGTGCTTCTTGTTCTTTCATTCCTGGGTCTCAGGTTTAGCATCCCAGCTTTATCC
Organism: Terriglobia bacterium; assembly: GCA_049698675.1. Lineage (GTDB taxonomy): Bacteria > Acidobacteriota > Terriglobia > UBA7540 > UBA7540 > CAVROP01. The sequence goes on along the minus strand of JBAVYG010000609.1, from coordinate 4,004 downwards.
GCCGAATCAGCCCCGAATAACCGCGTGCAACTGACGGTCGACGCAAGCGAAGCCGATCAGGTTCTCGCTATTCTGACGCTCCGCGCGGACGGCAAACCGGTTGACGACTCGCAATGGCAGAGGCTGTTCGCCACTGAACCATATCAGCGCCTGAAGAAGCGCGAAGCGGAGATTGGACAGCAATTCCACGACCCGACCCTGGCGTTCACGGATAGTGATTTCAAGAAATTCGTTCTTTCCGAGGACCTTCGAGGCCACGTGCGGGAGCTCTCGAGCACGCTTGAGGCCTGGAAGAAAGCTGATTTGCGCGCGAGCGCCGATCGTGTGCTGGCCTACTTGCCGGCCACTGCGACCATCCGGGCCAAGGTCTACCCTATGATCAAGCCCAACAACAACAGCTTTGTCTGGGGACCTCCATCTGACCGAGCCATCTTTTTGTATCTTGATCCCGGAATCAGCCGTGCGAAGTTTGAGAATACCGTCGCCCATGAACTGCATCACATCGGACTGGGCAGCCTCGGCCCGCTGTACGAAAAGAAAATCGCTGCTTTGCCGGAACGTGCACGCGCGGCAGCTAACTGGATGGGGTCGTTCGGAGAGGGCTTCGCCATGCTCGCTGCCGCGGGAGCAGTAGACGTCGATCCCCACGCCGCCAGCTCCACCCGTGAACATGCCCGTTGGGATCGCGACCTGGCCAACTTCAGCAGCGACCTCCGATCGGTTAACGGCTTCTTTACCGATACTCTCAACGGGAAGTTTCCCAACCAGGACGCCATAGACGAAAAGGGATCCAGCTTTTTTGGCGCGCAGGGACCCTGGTACACGGTGGGCTACAAAATGGCGGTGACAGTTGAGAAACGCTTCGGCCGTCCGGCCCTTATCGAGACAATGCTCGATCCACGTTGCCTGCTGGTGCTTTACAACCACGCCGCATCAGAGCAGAACGCTGCTGGCAAAGAACAACTTCCGCTGTGGTCAGATTCTGTGCTTGCGGGCGTAAGCGCGCCGTCTTGTGCAGCTACCGCGCAACCTTAGAGTGAGTCCGGAAAACCGCAGACTGCTTGTAGCACAGGCCGCGGCAACAGCACCCATCTTCTACCAACTCGAGAAGCGTACCCAGACGCGTAGCTTCTCGATTCGCAGCAAAATTGTGTGTCCGGGTATCGAATTCGAGAGCACAGCCCGGACGGTCGCGCCCGGCGCCAACCCGAACCAGATCACTTTGGGCTTTGTGGGCCCTGAGGGGATGCGCTTACGTTCCATACGTACAGGTAGCTGGCGTCGCTGGCGGTCGCGACCGTCCGCCCAGCTTTCCGGGTCGCCCGATTCAGGGCTGAACGTACCTTCTCTTTGCTTCCCGCTAAATCCGCCAAGGGGACTTTGATGGCAGAACCGTCTTGCAGCTTGTCGAGATCCTCGAGGATTATGGATACTATCTGCTGGTGCTTTCCTTTTCGCCCTTGCGGGACGTTTGCTTGCGCCATCGTCTTGAAATGGCCTGGAGCTTTGTCAGCCCGAGGAGCCATGCCCACCTCCGCAACTCCGAAACGTTAAACATCCGAAACACTATCGTATCTCAACGTGACGATAGACTGCAAGTAAATAATGGAACCGCTAAAGTATCGGGCCAATGCCCCCGCTAACGGCCCTCTAACCGGGGGGATAAGCGTCGTTAATTCAGCAGATTAGCGCCACTAAAGGGCAACAAAAGATTTCAAAAAGATTTAACCCGTATCGGTTGTGGCCTGCTAGGCTTTACGCGGCGGGAAGGATGAATCGCAATGCCCAAATCGAAAGAAGCTAAAACACACTTCGAGCAGGTTTCGCTGGAGATAGTCAAACAAATTGTTGATGAAGAAATCTCGAGCGACAAAGCGAACGGAGTCGAGGTGACCCTGGAAGCTCTTGCAAAAAAGCGAGCGGTATTTCCGGCTCTGGGTCAGCCGCGGTGAAGCCCTGTAACGCCCATCTCACGCACGGCGTGACGGGGCACTGAAAGTGGACAAACGTCAAGAGAGATTGATGGGACTTGGCGAGCAAGGCGATGTCAGAATCGTCGCCAAGAACCAATTACTTTTTATACCGCGGGCTTGCTTTCAGCAAGCAGAAGGAGGTTGTTATGGCCCTAACGAAAAACCAGTCTCAGGCTGCTACGGCAAATACTAACAAGCTGCCGGCCGTCGATTGGGAAGCCTTCCTCGCTGGATTCTCCGGCGGGAAAACCAACGTTGAATACGGCGCCAGCCGCAACATCTTCAGCCAAGGACAACCTGCGGATTCCGTGTTCTACCTCCGGCAAGGCAAGGTGAAGATCGCCGTAACATCCGACCAAGGCAAGGAAGCGATTGTCGCCATTCTGGGCGCCGGTGACTTCTTCGGCGAGGGATGCCTCGCCGGTCAGCCGTTGCGCATCGCCACGGCTACCACGATGACAGATTGCAATCTGGTCAGGATTTCAAAGCCGCTGATGGCGCGCATGCTGCACGAAAAGCACGACATCTCGGAATTGTTCGTCACGCATCTGCTTTCACGCAACATCCGATTCGAAGGGGACCTCGTCGATCAGCTTTTCAACTCCAGCGAGAAGCGTCTGGCTCGGATTCTCTTGCTGCTGGCTCATTTTGGGAAGGAAAGTAGAGCCGAAACTATACATCCCAGAATCAATCAGGAAAACCTGGCGCAAATGGTCGGCACAACTCGGTCGCGGGTCAGTCATTTCATGAATAAGTTCAAGAAGCTGGGCTTTGTCGATTACGAAAGCCTCGCCGGGGGGTTGACGGTTAACAGCAGCCTCTTGAGCGTGGTCCTGCACGACTAGCCTCCTGTAACCGAAATAGGTGTTAACGGCTCGATGAGACTGTCGGGCTGAGCGGTGTAGTGCGGAGGAAATATTCGGTTTGGATGAAGTGCTTTCCCAAAGGATAGCCTTCGCTCAGGCTCAGGAAGCGAGCCGCCGCATTGTCCACCTTGTTACGGAACGAAGCCCCCATTCATTTCAAATCCTCGGCAAATTCCCACCGGCTCCAGACTGTGGTTCCCCCTATTAACTGGGATGAGCATTTTTGACCAAGTACGTGAGCCTTAATGAACTGACACCCATGCGCACAAACGGTATAAGAAGCGTGCCTTGAGAATTCAGCGAGAGGCAGATGTGACATGGGTCGGAGGCTACACCTATGAACCAAAATAGAGTTATCAGCACAGCAGTTCTGTTTTTACTTCTCGGAGCCGCCATTCCTGCATTCGCACAAAAGGGCGAGGAGGAAAAGGGCGGAGGAAAAGCCCAGCAGGCGCAACACCAGGCGCAACCGCAACAGGCGCAGAAAGCGCAGCCGCAGCAGCGCGCCCAGCAAGCGCAGCCACAGCAGCGTGCGCAGAAAGCCCAGCCGCAGCAGCGCGCCCAGCAAGCGCAGCCGCAGCGCACCCAGCAGGCGCAACGCCAGCAGCCGCAGCGCGCCCAGCAGGCGCAACACCAGCAGCCGCAGCGCGCCCAGCAGGCGCAACACCAGCAGCGGCCACAGGCCGTTGCTAACAACCGTGGCGGCCACTATGGCCGCATTTCTGACGCCAGTTACCGTTCCCATTTCGGTCGGGGCCACTCGTTCCACATGGGGCGTCCCCAGATGATCGGCGGGTACAACCGCTTCCAGTACGGCGGCTATTGGTTCGGGTTCAATGAAGGATGGCCAGTAGGCTGGGACTACAACGACGACTTTTATGTCGAATACATTGATGGCGTCTATTATATGTTCAACCTGAGGCATCCCGGCTTCCGCCTTACCCTCAACATATTCTGACGATTTATCCAGCGCACCTTCGGGGGAGGGCTCAATCGGCACGGGCGGGGCGGGTCGCCTCGAGGGGGGGCAAGCCCGAATGAGTCTTTCGGCTTGAGAGCTACCCAAGCGGCCAATAATGCTGGAGGCTGTCATCGTGAAATGGCAAGTTCAGTCAAGGCGCACGGGGCGAACGATCAGATCATATCCAAGTTCGAAGCCTTACTG
>JBAVYG010000608.1:0-2269 GCA_049698675.1 Terriglobia bacterium | reverse complement strand
GCTTGCAGCCGTCAGCGGTCAGCTAAATGAAATTTGTGATTGTCCTCCGCCGCAAGGTCAGAATGCCCGGTGCTCCGCCGCGAATCTCTTTCGGCCAAGCAGAATCGCGGCTACAGCGGGCGTTTTTCGTTATACTGGGAAATCATCTCACGAAACTTATGGCTTGCTGGCCACGTATTAATGAATCAAAGCCTGAAAGGAGCGCAAATCGTTATGAAGCTGCTAACAATCCGTAGTCTGGCCTTCTTCCTAGGGGTAGGGGTCCTGGCTACTTTGATCCAAACTGTCGAGGTCTGGGGCCAACAGGCTGCAGGCCCACGGCCGGCGGGAGACGCCGCGAAAGTGATGGACTTTGACTATACCAGAACCCACTCATTTCCGAATATTCTCGATTCCTTCGCTCCCCTCCCCGTTCCCCAACCGCGAATGGAGAATTCTCCACGGTTGCGCGACCTCATTCGCGAGGGGAAGCTCTGGCTGTCCCTTGAGGATACCATTTCGCTGACACTCGAAAACAACCTGGATATCGATGTAGCACGGTTTACGATACCCTTGGCGCAGGCGGATTATCTCCGTAGCAAGTCAGGTTCGGCGGCGCGCGGCGTGACGGGCGTTAGTTCGATCTCGACAGCGCTGTTTGCGGGGGCCATCGGCTCGAGCACGACCAGCGGAAGTAGTGGGAGTAGTAGCGGCGCGGGCGGCGCAGGCTTCTCCGGCGGCGGTGCGGAGAATGCCGGTTCTGTTGGGTGCTGCGACCCAGTTGCCGGTTTCAGCATGAGTTGGGACCAGAACAAGACGCCGCTTGGAACCATCGTCCTCACGGGTGTTCCCTCCCTGACCAACCAGCAGACAAGTTACTCGACCTATTTCGGCCAGGGTTTCATGACGGGGACCAGTTACGTGGTTGCATTATATGGAGATCGCTCCACCACCACCGCCTTGACTTCGCTGGTCAACCCGGAGGTCCCCTCGGGCATGGTTATTACTTTCAGCCAGAACCTCCTGAATGGCTTTGGCTACCGTGCTAATGCTTCGTCCCTGCGCATCGCAAAGAACGACCTCCAGTTGACCGACAGTGTATTCCGGCAGCAGGTCATGACCACCATTGCTCAGGTCGTGAACCTGTATTCGGACCTCCTTTACTACCGCGAGAACGTCCGGGTGGCTGAAGATGCGCTCAAGTATGCGCAGACACTCATGAAAGATAACACGCGCCAAGTGGAAATCGGGGCGATGGCTGCTATCGAGATCACGCGCGCCAAGTCAGAAGTCGCCGCCCGCCGGCAGGACCTGATCGTTGCCCAAACCAGTTACCATCAGCAGGAAGAAACCTTGAAAACCGCGCTCGCCAAACATGTCGATGCCGACTTGGCGGGCGTAGCAATCGAGCCCACTGATAAGCTGCCCGAACCAAAGCCCAATGACATTCCGCCGCTCGAAGAGGCGCTCACCGAGGCGCTCAAGAACCGTCCGGAAATCGAACAGGCCGATCTGAACATGCGAAACCAGAACATCACAATTCAGGCGGTCCGGAACAGATTGCTGCCCACCTTGAACGTTTTTGCCAGCTATGGGCCGACGGGACTTTCGGGGCATTTCCTCTGCGGAGGCAATCCTCTCTATGAGCCTGCCTGCCCTCAGGGAGTAACGGGCTATGTACCGGGAGGGGCGTCGGATGCGCTCTCGCAAGTGTTCCACGACAAGTTTCCCTATTACTCTTTCGGAGTCAACCTGTCGATTCCCATTCGCAACCGTGCCGCTCAGGCTGACGAGGCGACGGCCCTTATCCAGGAGCGACAGATGCGCGTTAAGTTGCAGCAGCAAATAAACCAGATCCAGCAGGATGTGCGCAACGCGGTGATTGCCGTGACTCAAGCTCAAGTCCGGATCGACGCCGCCAAAGAGTCCACGGCCCTATATAAGGAAACGTTGGAGGGCGAACAGAAGAAGTTTCTATTAGGAGAATCTACGCCGTTTCTCGTCATCCAGGCGCAGAGGGACCTGACAACTGCGGAGGGCAATGAAGCCAACGCGCGCGACACCTACGCCAAGGCGCTGGTACAATACGCCCAAGCCACGGCTACCGTGCTGGACAGATACCATATTGAAATATCTGAGGCCAAGAGCGGACAGGTCACACGTGCGATGAATATCCCGGGGGCGGAAAAAGTGCCAGCATCCTCGGGCCAGTAACCTGTAGGGGGACGGCTTGCCGTCCCCTCCGGCTGTTTGATTCCTTCTTGGTGCAACCGACCCCGCACCCCCCCCC
>JBAVYG010000607.1:0-4574 GCA_049698675.1 Terriglobia bacterium | reverse complement strand
CCCTGCTCGCCTCTCATGGCTCTTTCATAGAACTTTTGACAGAACCCTGGCGCAAGTGATTTCACACAAAACGCTTATGCCAGAAGAGACAGCCTTTTTCAATTCTTTAATGAGAAATGCGGGCTAGCGCCCTGTTCCGTTCTCGGCTGAAACTGTCCGCGTGCCAGCGCCGCGGAAGCCCATATCAGATGTCTGCCCAGGTCATCGACCAGGTCTGGGTCGGACGTCTTCATGCTGCTGCCCGCAAGCACACCGGCCTGCGCTCGTCGTGCTTGGCCTCGTTCGAGCTTTCTCGAACCAAGCCGCCCGCTTACCGCGCCGAATCAGGCTCGGCGCTGAGTGAAGCGATACGGGGGCTGCGGCCGCGCGGAGTATTTAGTAGCCCGGCTTGAGTTTGAGCTGAATCAACTCCCACCCGCCCAGTTTGTCCTTGGACGGATCCGTCTTCAGGTTCATTGGATTCGCGGTTCCGACATACAGGACGTTGCCCGCGGGAAGCAGGTTGCGAATGCCGTAATTCAGATAATTCCCCAAGCCCGAGTCGTCGTCGAAGCGAGCCGGGCTAAAGGCGTTGTTGAAGTAGGCCAGGTTGGCGCCAAAGGGAATGATTGTGCCGAGGCCCAGAGCGCCGAGATCGATCGACCCCGGCGTCAGCCCCAACACCTCCTCGACCTGGGGAGCGACTTCGTTAAAGACATAAGCCCAGTTCATGGTTCCAACCCACAGCCTGTTATTCCAGACAGCCATCGACCAGATGTAATTGTTGAACGGGTTGCCCATGCCGCTCGTGCCAAACATCGGCTTCGCATGCATGTTGTTAGGCACAATCGCCCAGGTCTGGCTCGCTACGTGGTACTGGGTCAGCAGCGCCTCTCCGTAAAGCAGGTCGATGTCGGCCCTTGCCATACCCAGGTTCGTTCCGCGGAATACCGCCGCTGCCCGTTGGGTGGCCGCCAGTAGGGTTGCCGTCGCTGTGCTGGAGGTGGGAGCGCCGTAGGTCTGCCAAGCGGCCACGGTCGCCTCGAACGGCACATGCATCGTACCCCAGTACAGTTGGCCGCCGAAGGACTGCAGTGCGCCGCCTCCGTAAGTGGCCGCGATCACGGGGTCCGGCTCGTAGTCGGTCGCCTGCCACAAACTCGCCCATAGAGAGGTGCTCGCCGGGAGCTTCCCGTTGGTGGGCATTGTCGGACCCATGACCAGCGATGCGTATTTGTACACGCCGTTCACTTTGCCCGGCCAGGTGGTGACGTAAAGCCGGCCCAGATGCGAAGCAATGTAGGCCCCTTCGCTGGGCAGCAAGCCGACCAACTTGAACGCAGGGCAGTTGTGGCAATGCGGGTAGTCTTGAACGCCCGAGTACAGCAGAACGCTTCCGCCGGCTGTGGCGCTGTTGGGGTTGCTGGCGCTATTGGCGACGGCCGCATAGATCCCGCTCCCGGTAATCCCTTGATAGGTGACGTACTTGCGGATGTCAGAGTACTGGGGCAGGCTGAAGCTGCCGATGTAGGCGTGGGTCGTTGCGTTGAAGACGAACAGATTAATGCCCAGGGCCGTTTCCAGCGCCGGCCCCGCCAGCACGACCATGTCCGGTGTGCCTGAGGGGTTCCCGCTCAGCGATCCGGGCAGGGTTGCGGCGGATCGCAGGCCCGCCGTGGCAAGCAGAAGCGGGTAGACGTTGGTTGGTAGCCAACCCGCATGCGTCGTAGGAGGCACTCCCGGTGTCACATCGTGCAACCCGGAGGACGAGTTATACCAGTAGATCCGCGCCGGACGGAGGTCACCAGCCGCTGCGACGCCTCCGAAAACAGGAGTATCCCACGCGCTCGAGCCGAATTCGCATACCCAGGCGTTATCGGGTGTCGTGTATGCCGACCCCGACAGACCCAGCATCGCGCCCTGCACCGTGCACAGGGTATTCGACATCGTGCCGAACCAGATGTCGCTGCCTCCGCTGCCCGCCGACGTGAGTCCCCAGACATAGGCCTGGTTCACCTTCGTCTGGCCGTCCGCAATCCGGATGCAGTTGTCCGCCTGCACCGGCACTCCCCCGTACCCGTCGTCAGCGATGAGGTTGTTGCCGATGCCGTAGTAGCAGGCGTCTTCCGGAGCCTTCGCCAGCACTTTGCTGTTCGCGATTGAAAACGTGGGCAGAGTGACCGTTGCGCTGGGGAACGCGATCCGAGGCGCCGCGGTTTGAGCCTGCGCCTCCGTCAACAAGACACCCGCAATCAACGACATACACCAAAGCATGCACAGCGCTCGAACGGATACAGACTCCGTCCGGCACGCTGCGCGTTCAGACAGGCGTTTCCACATACTGTTCTCAATACACGTGCCGTTCTCAATAGACATACTCCTCTCCTTTCGCCGGAAGTTCCGTTCCGGCGTAACTTCCGTTTCGGCGTTCCACTTGTCGCTCATCTGGGCCCCGCCTCAAGCTCCCCCGCCGCAAAGGGAGCAGCCATTCCAGAGGTACAGTTGCTCGGCTTGGCCTTTTCCGAGCACCAATTGTAAATCGGCAATAACACAAGGAATCTTGAGCGATTCTGTAAGTGCAGGTGGGAGGGAGCGCGGACATGCCAGAATCTGCCGTGTCTCGGGCCAGCAAAGGGGATTCCGCGATACACCCCAATGAGTCGCCGGACCAATCGAATAGGCCGCGGACCTGGAGAAGAGGAGTTGAAACGCGCCACGGGCGCCGCTGTCTTGATGCATGAGCGCGATCTGCCGCTCTATGAGAACCTGGCCATGCAGGCGGAATGGCTGGGCCTCCTCCCTCCGGGTGTTGTGGATGGGGGCTAGGGACTAGGGAAAAGCAGATTATCAACACCAATTCCCGGTCCTATGGCCTACTGCCTTCTCTTCTCCCCCAGTCCCCAGCCCCGAGTCCCCAAGTTTCTCCCCATTGGCCTATTCTCGCATTGGCTCATTTGGCTCTTTACAGTGCGCTGGAAATGGCCTAATTTGGTCTGTTAACTTCAGACTGGAGATTCGGTCGCCGTGTTAGTGACTCTCGATTCCAGCTTGCCCAAGCCTCTTTATATCCAGATCCGCGAGCAATTGCGCGAGCGGATCGTTTCCGGCGGCTTGAAGCCGGGAGACCGGCTGGAACCCAGCCGCGAGCTGGCGAAGCACCTGGGCGTACACCGCACGACGGTCGGCAATGCCTACGCCGAACTGGAAGCGGAGGGACTTATCCAGGGGAATGTTGGTCGGGGAACGTATGTCACGACTTTGGCGGAAGGGTTGCGATCCACTGTCCGCGCTCCGCGACCGGCAGGCAACGACGTGTTCTGGGAGAGTTATTTCCCCGAGGACCTGCGCGACGACTCCCTGGGACGGTTGATGGCCAGCGCTTATGAGGCGGGAGTCATCTCCTTTGCGACCGCGCACGGCGCCGATGAGATGACGCCTCATGACCTCGTGCGGCGCGCCACGGACTCCGTGCTCCGCCGCGAGGGTGGCAGGGTTCTCCAATACGGCTCGAGCGATGGCTACCTGCCGCTCAAGAATTATTTGCGGGCGCGCTTGCAGCGTGACGGAATCCCTGTGGAACTGGACGAACTGGTGATTACGAACGGGTGCCAGCAGTCGATTGATCTCCTCCGCCGCACCCTGGTTGCCCCTGGTGATGCGGTGGTCTCGGAGAACCCCACTTATACGGGACTCTGGAATGTCTTCGAGTCGCCGAGCACCCGCTTGATCGGCATTCCCGTCACGGCTGAAGGGATGGACCTGGATTTCCTGGCCGCGGTGCTGGAGCAAACCAAGGTGAGGCTGATTCTGAGCAGCCCCAACTTTCAGAACCCCACGGGCCACACCATGCCGCTGGCGGCCCGAAAGAGGCTGCTGGAGCTTGCCGCGCGCTTCCAGGTCCCTGTCGTCGAGGATGATATCTACGGGGCCTTGCGTTACAGCGGGCGGCAGTTGCCCCCCTTGAAAGCTCTCGATACCACCGGGCTGGTGATTCATCTGAACAGTTTCTCAAAAGTCGGGTTCCCGGGACTGCGGGTGGGTTGGATCGCGGCTTCACGCCGTGTGATCGATCGCCTGCGCTGCGCCAAACAGCGGGCCGACCTCCACACTAACCTGCTGGGACAGGCGGTCCTGGAGGAACTGGGAAGACGCGGCTGGCTCGACAAGTGGATTCGGCGGACCTGTAAGGTGTACGAGCATAAGCTGGAGGTCCTGCGACAAGCCGCCCAGCGCCACTTTCCGGAAGCTGTCCGGCTGGTTTTTCCGGAAGGTGGAATGTCCGTCTGGGCGGAGTTGCCGCCACAGCTCGACACCGCGGAACTTTTGATGAAAGCGCGGGAGCGAGGCGTGATCTTCGCGCCCTCGAAGTATTTCTATTTCCAAAACCCGAAGCACAACGCTTTACGTTTGTGCTTCAGCGGCCCCACGGACGGGCAAATTGAAAAGGGAATCACCATCCTTGGAGACCTGTTGAAGGCGGAAATCCGCAAGGCAAAGACAGGCCGGAAGCGCTCCACGGAGGGAGCCGGGGTAGCGTTGGTGTGACAACAATCGAGAAGTCGAGAGTCGAGAAGTCGAGCAGTGGGGTAGGGGCG
>JBAVYG010000606.1:0-15140 GCA_049698675.1 Terriglobia bacterium | reverse complement strand
GCGTCCCAAACCAATCAGACCAACCGCCGTGTCACGCAAAGCAGGGGGAGAAACCAGAAATACCAACTTCCCCCGTCGTTCCAACAGATTATCGCTTTAAAGAAGAGAAGTTTTTGACAGAACCGAGATCTTGTTTAGGAGACTTGGTCATGAATTGCAATGAGTTTGAAGAGAACTTGACGCTCGATCTTTATGGCGAGCTTCCGCCTGAGCAACGGGCGGCCTACGAGGCGCATCTTGCGGGCTGCGTCAATTGCCAGGCTGCGCGCGAGGAAGTCCGCAGCCTTCATGAGGTGCTGGCTCAACGGCCACGCATTGAACCTTCTCCTGATTTTCTGGTGGAGTGCAGGCAAGCGCTGGTGGAGGCGCTCGACAGGGAACGACTGGGATGGCACGGCCTGATCCGGGAGTGGCTGCCTTTCCTGCAACTCCCGCCGCGGCGCGTGGGCCCGCGCATCGCCTTCGCTTTAAGCCTGATAGTTTTCGGTTTTGGGCTAGGTTGGACGCTCCGCCCGCAAGCCGCTCGAGTGGTCCCTTCCGAGCCTGGAAACTTGACCACGTCTTCCCTGGCCGGCGAGGACTTTGAAAACATGCGCATCAACGACATCAGCCGCGTGGCTCCAGATCCGAAGACAGGCGACGTGCGCATCACCATGGACGCGCAACGCCGTGTCATCCTCGAAGGGTCGCTTGACGATCCACACATCCAACAGCTTCTGGTCTATGCCGTGAAGAGTTACGACAACGCGGGGATTCGCCGTGACACACTGGACGCCTTGCGTGCCCGGACCAAGAGTCCTAACGTCCGAGCCGCCCTGCTCTATACCATGGAGCACGACTCGAACGTTGGGAACCGCCTGGCAGCCTTAGACGCGGTTCGAGGCATGGCGGGCGGCGATGATCTGCAACAGAGCTTGATTGAGGTCCTGGAACATGACGGGAACATGGGAGTCAGGGTCGAACCTGTTGACGTGCTGGTGGACCACGTTGAGAAGGAAGGACGCGATGAAGCGATTCTGAGCGCGCTCGAGCGCCTTGCCACAAACGATCCAAACCGCTATGTGCGATTGAAGTGCGCGAGTGCGTTGAGAAAGCTGGGAAGTGATGGGTTCTAACAACCTCATGAAAAATAAGCGCCTCTTGCAATCCGCAATATGGCTTTGGCTGGCTGCCCTGCCCTTGCAGGCGCTCGGCCAGTCCATCGTAAAGCAGGGCACGCCCGTGCGTCACGGGAACGCCTCCTGGACGGAGACCTACGAATGGACCGCTCCGGCACGCGAGGGTGGAAAGCTCATTCTGCGCGCGGACATGGGCACCGTGGAAATCACCCCCGGGGCCGGCAATCAGCTCGAGGGTCGCGTGGTTCTGCGCGTTTACACGGGAAGCGAGGAGAAGGCGCGCCGCGTTTTCGATGCTTACCACCTCAGCGCCCGCTCTATAGAGGGCGGCGGTGTTTATGTGAGCGGGGAGTTGTCCGGTTCGAGGCATCACGACCACTCCGCGGGAGCGGAATTCGACATCAAACTTCCGGCTCGCTTCAATCTGGACGTTGAGACGCAGGGTGGCGACATTGGCGTGGAAGGCGCCCTCCAGGGCGACGCGCGGCTGACCACTGCAGGGGGTGATATCCACACGACGGACATCAGCGGCCCAGTCAGAGTGGAAACCGCCGGCGGAGGCATCACCTTGGGGAACCTTGGGGCCCGCGCGGAAGCCCGGACGGCCGGTGGCAGTATTCATATCGGGAACGTCCGGGGTGATGCGAATATTGAAACTAGCGGCGGGGAGATCCAGGTGGGGCAGGTGGACGGAACCTTGCGGGCCGAGACGGCGGGAGGCGATGTGGTCATCGCCGGGGCTGCCGGTCAAGTTGTGGCGCAGACTGCGGGAGGACAGATCGAGGTCGGGCCCACGGGAGGCAGCGTGCGGGCGGAGACCGCCGGAGGAAGCATCCGCCTTCGAGGGGCGCGTGGCCGAGTTGTGGTGGATACAGCGGGTGGCAGCATTGATCTCTTGCAGATCGAGGCGGGCGTCCGAGCCAGCACCTCCGCAGGACGCATCCTGGCGGAGTTCAACGCTTCCGCCAAGACTTTTGCGGCATCGCAACTCGAGACCTCCATGGGAGATGTTTACGTGTATCTGCCCGTGGGTTTGCGTTTGACTATTGACGCTGCCATCGACGCGGCCGCCGGCCATCACATTGTCACCGATTTTCCACTCAGCATTCTGGGTGATAAGGAGGATTTTGGCGAGCGCACGATTCGTGGCCACGGCACCTTGAACGGCGGGGGTGAAGTTTTGCGCATCCGGACCGTTGCCGGCAACATCGAGATCCGAAAACTCGACGCGCGAAGCTTGGAGGATTTGAAGAGCCGCGAAGAGACGAGTTGGAATCGCTGGCAGGAGCGGCAGGCGGAAAAGAACCAGAAGGCGCGCGAGCGTGAGCAAGAACGCCGTGAGCGTCAGCGAGAAAAGGAGGAAGACCGTGACCAGGACTGACCACACGCGACTCCAAGGACATTTGGGAACCTGCCTTTTCTTTTGCCTCGGGATGGCATGCACGGCCACGCTTGCAGCTTCTCAGGAGCTTGAACGAGCCTGGTATGGGCGCTATCCACTTCCTCCTGGAGGAAGCGTGGCGGTCGAGAACGTCCAAGGCGAGGTCAGCGTGGAGGGATGGGATCGGGCGGAAGTGGAAATCACGGCGGCAAAGATCGGCTCGGGGCAAGGCGACCACCTGGATGACGTGCGTGTGGTGACCGAGCTTGGGGTCCGGAGCTTGATGTTTAGAACCGTCTACCCACCCCATCTGGAGGAACCGGTGCGGGTGAACTACCGGTTGCGCGTGCCGCGCCAGGTCCGGCTGTCCTCACTGCGTACGCTGGAAGGAAATATCGCTGTGCACGATGTCGAGGGATCTGTGGACGCGCGGACTCTGAGCGGCAACATCGCGCAGATGAATGTGACGGGCCGAGTCGTGGCGCGGGCGCTTACAGGAAGCATCCTCGTCTCCCTGCGCGCCCTGCCGGTGGGTACGGCTCCGCTGCTCCTGGACACGGTGAATGGCAACGTGGTCCTGCTCCTTCCACCCCGCTCGAACGCGGACCTGGAACTGAGCACGGTGGCCGGGACCATCGAAGGCAATTACGCCTTTCAAATCAGCTCCATCCCCGGCGATTCGACACGACGGACGCGTGTGGGGCTGGGCGGTGTGACGGTTTCTCTGCGGACTGTCCGGGGCTCGATCCGCGTCGCCGAGCGAGACGACCTTTTGTAGTTGCGCTGGTGACGAAATCAGAGGACTCACGTCCAATGGACCGAGTGCCTTTAAGAAAGCGCCGGGTGAAAGTGAATCTCCGAGCCTCTGAAGGCGCCAGGGTTGGCACAGGGAGGAAAATCATGAATCGAAAATTCGCCATGGGGTTACTGCTATCAGCGTTGATGTTGCTGGTTGGCGTGGGTGATGGCCGCAGTCAGGAGGCGCCCGAGCCTCCAGAGCCGCCGGATGCGCCGGAAGCTGCAATTGGCGGGCTCGAGTCGCAACTCCTCGCTGCGGATGGAGTCGCCTGGCTGGGTGTTACATTGAAGGATGTGACCGCTGATGAGGCGCGGGACTTGAAATTGCCCGGCGAGTATGGCGCCCTCGTGGAGAGCGTCGAAGCGGACAGCGCGGCGGCCAAGGCGGGCCTGCAAAAGGGCGATGTGATCGTTGAGTTCGCGGGTGAGCGAGTGCGAAGCGAAGCGCAGTTGCGTCGCCTGATTCGCGAGACACCCGCCGGCCGTACAGTCAGCATGCAGGTCATCCGTGACGGTCAGGCTCGAGCCCTCAACGCCAAGCTCCAGTCTAGAACCAACCATTTCAACATTCAGATTCCGGAAATACACATCCCTCCCATTAATCCGCAGCTTTTTGACTATCGTGGTTTTAACTTTCAATTCGGCGTCGGCAGACCCAGCCTCGGAATTTCTGGAGACGAACTGACGACGCAGCTCGCAAGCTATTTCGGCGTCAAGCAGGGCAAGGGAGTTCTGGTGCGCGAAGTGGTGGTCGGCAGTGCTGCCGAGAAAGCGGGGCTGAAGGCAGGAGACGTCATCGTGGCTGTGGATGGGAAGAGCGTGGCTACGGTTGCGGAACTGCGCCAGGCACTCGAGATCAAACCCTCAAAAGAAGAACATAAGGTCAACCTGACCGTCGTGCGCGATCGGCACGAGCAGACTGTGCCTGTCGAACTGGAGAGGCTAGGGCCTGGCGAGCGCGGGAAAGTGGCTGCGAATTTTGGGATTGATGCGGGTGAATTACAACGCTGGGGAGGGGAGGCAAAGGCGCAACTGGCGGCGGCTCAGCTCGCCCTGCAAGAATCTCAAAGGTTACTGAGTGACCAGCAGCGTCAGGCGTTGGAAAAGGCACGGCATGCCGCGGAAGAGTACCAACGGGCAATCCAGGAACAGCTCAAGCTCCAACCCCAGAAACAGCTCCACCCTCCGCCCGGTCAGAACGAGGCCATTTGAGCCGCTCGAATTTCAGGCTGTCACTCTCACCGCTACAGAGGGCGCCCCGACGAAAGGACTTACTGCAAAATCTGATCATGCGGCGAGTTCGTCTTCCCGGGAAGCGGTGTCGTGTGACGGTGAACCAATAGCCACCGGCCCCGGTGACGAACAAAGATATTGGTGGTTTCGATCAGGGCGGAGGAGAAGCCGTCCGCTTGTGTGACGGTGACGTCTTCGAGACAGGACACCCACGCTGTGTCGCCCACGATTTGAACCAGGGGGCGGCTGATTGAAATCAACATCTGCCCGGTTGACTGGAAGATGGCGGCCCAGCTTCTTTGGATCTCCTCCCAACCCAGGAGCAACTCCCAGCCGGGGTGCAAGCACCTGACCCAATCTTCTTGAAGCCACACTGCTTCCATACGAGCCATGTCCAGGGACCGCATGGCTTCATAAAACGCCAAGTTCGCAGCCAGAACTTTCTCTTCCTCTGCCTCGGGGCGATGCTGCATTACCATGATGGATACTCGCTTTCCAGGCGGCAGGCCGAGCGGGCTCGGCAGCCTCAGCATTCGAAAGCTGCAGGAATGGGCGCGGCGGCGAAAATGCTGCTGGGCATGAGGGCCGGCTGGCGCCCCGATAGATCGGGATGCTTCAGCAAGTTTCCAGCCCGTCCAAGGCCGTATACTGGACTCATCATGCCCGTCTACAGGACCATTCCGAAGCCGGGCATATACAGTTTATCACTTTTATTTCTTAGTCCTCTCCCCTGGGGAGCGGGTGTCCTGCTGCCGGCGCTTTCACCAGCCCGTCAGAAAGTATGAAGAAATTGCAAGCCGCTGGTTAACGCGGATAAACGCTGATGAAAGCAGGTTTCTTATCTGCGTTGATCTGCGGCTGAATTGGAAGGGATTTCCTGTGTTATACTAGCGCCACTTGAAAGGGAACCATCGGTCTGAGATCTGGCGTAAGCCTATGAAGACTTGTCGGTCCCGAACAGCACGGCTGGAAACAAAAGCGGGCTTTCGCAGGATGAGCACACGACCGACCCAATTCGAAGCAGGTTCCACATTGACTCGAGGAGGAGTGCAACCATGTCTGACAGATGGGTTTTCCTGATCGCATTTCTTACCGTGATTGTGATTGTCGCGGGGGCGTTCGCCATGCCCCACTATTTCACCTTCGAGCTCTTGAAGTCATTGATCTTTCTTGCCATCGCCTTGATGGTCTTTTTTGGCGAGGACCGCTTCAGTTACATGCTGGGGATGGTCGCGCCAATCTTAGGGTTCGGGCTGAACATTCTGTTGGGCGGTTTCTTTGGCGAGTTCAAAGGTCTTTTCAACGCCCTCACAGGAAAAGGTTCGCCTCTCATGAGCACACCTCTCCACGGCTTATCAATCCTGCTGGAGATTGTGCTCATCATTGTTTGCTATCGCGCCTGGCGCAAACAGGTCACTGAGAAGTTCTTCGGAAAGACGTTCTGGATTAGCCTGGCGATATCGATTGGCTACGTCGCGGTTCTGGTGGGCTGGCATTTCAATGCTCTTTGAGTGTCCTCCTTCCTTAGTCGGGTCCTTGCCGTGGCCAGGTGGATGGAAATAGGAGCGCAAGTTCATGCGCCGCCTGGGTTCTCTGCAGCCGAGAGATAGCGCGGCGGGGCGTGAATCCGGCAAAGGTAGGGAGACAACGACAGGTGCGGGAAGCGCGACACGCCGGCCTCAGTTGTACTTCCATGCCGATGTATCCTCGCCCGCCGGCGCGTTCTTGGTGATGTGGCTGGCCATGGTCCGGATCAGGTTCTCCTGGGTCATCGATTGCCAGCCGTGGCCCTTCTCGGGCCGGCCGAATTCGAAGCTCCCTTCGTAATGTGGGTCGTGGGTGGTCTTGAGGAACTCCTGGAGATCGTAAACGGCAAGGTTCAAATAGAAGTTGTCCATGTCGCCCACCTCGACGTGGATCTTTCCCACCAGTTGCGGCCCGATCCCGCGTCCGCGGGACCAGTTCTGCTTGAGGTAAGCCGTGAGGTCGTAGCCGTTGTCGCGCATGTAGTCCGCCACGCTGTGATCGATCTTGCCCGTGAGCTTGTCCCATAACGGCTTTGGATAGCCGTCCTCGCCCGCCGGGCCATAGGCCGCCTCCCAGATTTCCAATTGTTGGGCGGAGCGCCCATGGCTCCCCAGCGCCGCCTCGAGCTGGCTCATCTGCGACATGGTCACTTCCACCTGACCTTCGGTCGTCCGCATCAAGGGCCGCCAGGCCTGCAGCCAGGTATGACCAGGCTCCAAGAAGGCGTTATCATCCTTGTAGATATTCACGAGCTGATAATGCTCAAAGCTGATTGGATCGGGGTAAAAGGTCCAGGTGCCACCAAAGAAGTCCGCGTGGTAAAGCTGGAGCGCGATGGACTCCCAGCCACCCGTCGAGCCGCCCGAAAGCACGCGCGCGTAAGGTTTGCGAATGATGCGGAAGTGCGTTTCGAGGTAGGGGATCAGCTCGGTCATGATCGCGTCGCCGTAAGGGCCGTTGTTGGCGGAGTTCACTGCGTACGAATCGTCGAAATAAGGCGTGGGGTGCTGAAACCTCACGATGATCAGGCGCGGGAAATTGTCGGATTTCCAAGCCTGATAAAACTGGTAGCCGGTTTCCAGATTGTAGTCACTGAGCCTTTTCTTGGCGCGTTCCGGCGCCGGGTCATCCTGCGTGGAGAATCGCATCGGAGCGCCGAGGCCGAAATGGCCCTGTTCGTAAAGCACCGGATAGGAAACGGTCGGATGTGAGTCGTATCCCTTGGGCAGCAGCACCGTGGCGCCGAGATAAATCGGCTGGCCCCAGAATTTCGTCAGCAATTCGCTCTGAATCTTGAGGTGCTTTACCCACTCAGTGTCCTTGGGAACTTCCACCGGCGGGATCACCTTGGTCAGACTCAGGTTCACCTCGTAGCCGGCGGCGGGGTCAAGGTGCACCTGCGCAACTTCGCTATAGAGGTTGCCGGGCGAGCGGCTGAACTGCTGGCCTTCCCACTGGTCAAGGTGCACGCAGAGGGCGTGGCCGTCGGAGCGGTGACACTCTGTATAAACATTGATGAGCGCCTGAACGTAATAATCGCCCGCGGGGATATCCGCGAGGCTCGTTGGCGGGTAGCCGAGGGTCGTGGCGTTGATCAACGCAGCGTCGCCGGGCTTGAGTTTGACGACGTCGGCGCCGAACAGCGGTGTCGTGTCACCCCAGAAACCTACTTGCAGGCGAGGTTCAGGCTTTTCTCGGTTCGAGATCATCACGAAGACGCGCCCGGTGATCGGCTGGGCGTGCGTAGAGGCAGGAAAAGAGACCTTAAATCTCAGATCTGAGACCGGCGTCTTCGTCCATGCGCGCGAAGGCGTGAACAGGGCGCCAAGAACCGCCAGTGCCAGAACCACAGCGCAGAAACAATCAGGATGAGTTCGTTCAATTTGCGTCAAGTTACCCCCCTCATGGAACTCGATTAATGCTACTTGATTTTCACCTTCGATGCGTGTAATCTGCGCACACCGTGGCCTCCTTTGCCCAGCCGGTTCCTCGGCGGTCCAACCGCAGGATCGCAAAAATGGCCATAGTCATGTTTGTCGAAACGGAGAGGAAATGGGAAGAATGCGACGCGGTCACAGTGGACGTTTCCGCGTATGGGGCAAGAATAGAGGCAGGCATCTCACTCACACCGGGCCAAGAGGTGGAAGTTGTTCCCCGTGACGGCTCTGACCCGGTCACCGGTCGCGTGGTATGGGTCGGGAAGCCGGCCTCGGAGCTGGAAGGGCAAGCAGGGCTTGAGTTCTTCGATCCCTTCCATGTATCAACATAAAGCATGGCCGGACGCCAGGGCCCTTCTGAGTACTTTCCCTCCCCCGACTCCAGCCGCCTGACAAAAGGATTCATAGGATTCCCAGGTGGAATCGTTGAACGGCGGGTGCTCTCCCGGATATGATACGCTTGGCGCCGGGGCAATTTCTTGTATTACGTGTACTATAGTAAGGGTTCCGGTTAGGCCGGCCTTCCGTGCGCGCAGAAGTGGCGGCGTATACGAGCGGATAGGGGCGTCCAGAGTATTGCAACACTACTTCTACGTCTTATGATTCCTGGTATTATCTCCCCAAAGTGTTGAGAAGAATCCGCAACGATGGTAGAATGTTTGTTGTCCATCACGAGGCGAATCTTTTGGGAGGAGTAATGCCGTCGTCGTTTGTCCAGAAGGCAGACCAAACCAAGCCACGCGCTGTCGAGCTGACGTTGGCGCACAGCCCTGACTCCGACGACGCATTCATGTTTTACGCGCTGGCGACGAAAAAGATCGGCACGCCAGACCTTTCCTTCACTCACCGGCTCGAGGATATTGAGTCTCTCAACCGGAAAGCCCTGGAGGGGATTTACGACATCACGGCGATCTCTTTCCACGCCTATCCCTATCTCGAGGATAAGTACGTGCTTCTGCCTTCAGGCGCCAGTTTCGGCGACCGGTACGGGCCGGTGGTGGTGAGGCGGGCCGGTTTGGGCTTCGGCACCCTGAAAGGAAAGCGCGTGGCCGTCCCCGGAAAGATGACCACTGCTTACCTCGCTTTGCAGCTTTATGAGCCGGGAGTTGACGCGGTCGTGACCTCATTCGACCAAATCCTGGATACCGTCGCCAGGGGTGAAGCGGACGCCGGTGTGGTGATTCATGAAGGCCAACTGACCTACGCAAACACCGGCCTCAGAAAGGTCCTTGATCTGGGGGAATGGTGGTACCAGGAAACCAAGCTGCCTCTGCCACTGGGAGGAAACGCCATCCGCCGGGCCCTCGACAGCCACACCAAGCACGCCGTAGCGGCATTATTGAAGGAGAGTATTCAGTATTCGCTGCATCACCGCGAAGAGGCTTTGTCCTACGCGCAACAGTTTTCGCGCGGCCTGGACGCCGCCACTGCCGACCGCTTTGTTTCCATGTACGTCAACGACTGGACCCTCGATTACGGCCAGCGTGGCCGCCGGGCCGTCCAAGAGTTGTTTGACCGGGGTTTCCAAAGGGGCCTTCTGCCCAAAGCAGTGAAGGCTGAGTACGTCGAGTAGAACAGTTGTCAGTGGTCAGTTGTCAGTCGTCAGTAGTTCGTCGTTCGTTGTCAGTGGTCCATCGTCCCGGGCATGCAGGATTCTGGCGGCAAGGCATAAATCAATTGCTGGGTTGTGCGGGCTACCAGGCGCCCGGCAGAAACTCGAATTTGCCAACAGCGAACTGAAAACCGACGACTGCCCACTGACAACTGACGACGGACAACGGACCACTGACTCCGGACTACGGACGAATTTCGGTTAGGGGAGCAACTGACCTGACATGGAATTGAAACTGTGCAACCACAGCAGTTACCCGCGCATCGGGGACCATGCTGAGCATCAACTCCTGCGCCGCACGATTGCGCAGCGGGATAAAGGCGAGAAGACCGACGACGCGGTTCGGGCCGCCCAGAACCGCATGACGGAGCTGGCGCTTGCCGAGCAAGAGGAGGCAGGCCTCGACCTCGTGACGGACGGCCAAATCCGCTGGTCCGATCCAATCTCCCACCTCGCCGGTAAGCTCTCCGGTGTTCGGATCAACGGCCTGTTAAGGTTCTTTGATACGAACTTTTACTTCCGCCAGCCGGTTGTGCACGGCAAGCTTGAACGCACCGAGCCCCTGCTGCTGGAAGAATTCACGTATGCGCAGGGGAAGTCGACGCGCCCGGTGAAAGCGGTTTTGACGGGCCCTTACACCCTGGCCCGGCACTCCGTTGAGGAAAACGGAGGCGCGGGTGGGTTCGATAAGATGCTCGAAGGATACACCGCCGCGTTGGCGGCCGAGGTCGCCGCACTGGCTGCGGCAGGGGCAACCGTGATCCAGGTGGAGGAGCCTGCTCTGCTCAAATATCCCGATGATTTCCCGCGCCTCGAGCAGAGCATCACGGCCCTGGCGATGAGCAAGGCTTCGGCGCAACTGGCGCTGGTCTTTTACTTCGGAGATCCCGCGCCCGTTTATGACCACCTCCAGACGCTGCCGGTGGACCTCCTGGGACTCGATTTCACTTACAACCCCAGTCTCGTCGATAGGGTAGCTTCAAATGGTACCGCCAGGACACTAGTCCTGGGTCTTGTGGACGGCCGCAATACCAGGCTGGAAGATCCCGCGGCTTCAGCCCGGCAGCTTGAGAAGCTCGCCCACGGCGCTGATTTGAACTGTGCTTATCTAAGCCCTTCCTGCGGCCTCGAGTTCCTCCCGCGTGACAGGGCACGGCAAAAGCTAAAACACCTGGCCGTAATCAGGAAGACATTCTTAGGGAGCCCTGCATGAGCCGAGCGAAACTTCAAGGGTTGGGAATCGATCTGCCCCTTTTCCCCATCACGTCAGTGGGAAGCTTCCCCAAGCCCGATTTCCTGATGAAAGTGCGCGCGGACTTCGCCAAGAAGAAGATCAGGCGCGGCGCGCTGGAGAAAGCGGAGCGCCAAGCGACAGAGTTCTGGATCCGCACGCAGGAAGAATTGGGCGTGGACGTGCTTGTCGACGGCGAAATGTATCGGAGCGATATGGTGGCCTATTTCGCCGAGCACCTCAAAGGGTTCGAGGAGGGCGGTTTGGTCCGCTCTTACGGCAATCGCTATTACCACAAACCCATAATTACCGGCGAGGTCCACTGGGAAGAGCCCATCACCGTCGAGTGGTGGAAGTACGCGCGGGGCCTCACCTCAAAACCCCTGAAAGGTATGCTGACCGGCCCTTACACGGTGATGGATTGGTCCTTCATTGAATACTATCCGGATCGCCGCACGGCTTGCCTGGCACTCGCGAGGGAAATCCGCAAAGAGGTTGAGGCCTTAATCGAGGAGGGGGCGAAAATCATCCAGATCGATGAACCCGCCATCTCCGTGAGGCCCGAGGAACTGCCCGTGGCCATCGAAGCCATGCACATCGTGACAGATGGCCTGCCGGCATACTTCATCACCCATATTTGTTATGGCGCCTTTGAAAACATCTACCCGGGTATGCTGGATCTCCCGGTCGATAACTTCGATCTGGAGATGTCCAACAGCGGGCTCGACATGCTCCAACTTTTCAAGAAGCACCGCTACACCAAGGACATCAGTTTTGGCGTGGTGGACGTCCATACGCACGTGGTCGAAGACGAGCCGGTTGTCGAACAGCGCCTGCGCCAAGCACTCGAGACCCTCCCCGAAGAAGCTATCTGGGTGGACCCGGACTGCGGACTGAAAACGCGAACCGTGGAGGAGGCGATTGCCAAAATGCAATCTGTGGTGACCGCCGCAAAGGCGCTCAGAAGTTCAGTTGGGAGTGACGAGTGACAAGCCGGAGTCAGGAGTCAGAAGTCAGGAGTCAGAAGTCGGTCGTTTCAAGTTTCCCGCCTGTTCCTCACTGACACCTGAAACCTGACACCTGCAGTTCTGCTCGTCACTTGTCACTCGTCACTGCTCTTGAATGGCTACCCTCACAAAACCCAGCCGCGCGGCATTTACCTCGACGCAAAAGAAGGTCCTTTTCGCGCTCGCCAGCGTGGTAGGTTTGCGCATGTTGGGACTTTTCCTGGTCCTGCCGGTTTTTACGCTTTACGGTCTGCAATTCACAAACTCACGTTTTCTGGTGGGCTTCGCCTTCGGCAGCTACGGCCTGACCATGGCCATCCTGCAAATCCCTTTTGGCAGGCTTTCAGACCGCATTGGGCGCCGCAAGGTCCTGCTGCTGGGCATGACGCTCTTCAGCCTGGGTTCTTTCCTCTGCGCCATCCCCCACTGGCTTCCCCACTCCCTACAAATTGGCGCTCTGATTTTTGGTCGTCTAGTTCAGGGTGGCGGAGCCATTGTTTCCGTCGCGTTTGCCACCGTTGCCGATTTCATCGAGCCCCAACGCCGGTCTATGGCAATGGCCGTCTTGGGGATTCCCATCGGGGCGGCATTCGCCATCGGCGTCATTGGCGGGCCGATCCTCGCCGGAATTCTGGGGACAGCCTTCCTCTTCTGGCTGACCGGATGCTTGGGTTTCGGGACGGACCTCTTGCTGGCCAAGTACCTTCCTGACGCTCCTCCCTCGGCCAGCGCTCCTGCACCCCTGTCAACGATGCTGGCCAACAATCCACTTCTGGCTTTTGCTTGCGCTGGTTTCCTGATGAACTTCTTCATGGCCACTTTCTTCTTCTATTTCCCCCTCATCGTCACCGGCCAACACCACATGAAGGTGAACCATTATTACGCCCTCCTGTTGCCCATGATGCTGATCAGCGGCTTCACGATGTTCGGGTTCTCACTGGGCGCGGACCGCGGATGGGCAAGACCACTCGCCACACTTGCTTTCCTTTCGTTTATCCCTAGTTCTCTTCTGCTATTCAGGCCCCAAGCGGCAGGTCTGGACCCCAACCGTCTTGCGGGGGTATTAATTGCAGGCACGCTTTTCTACATTGGATTTACCGGACTCGAACCCATCCTGCCGAGCCTGGTGAGCAAATCCGCTCCCGAAAGTACGTACGGGACGGCGCTGGGGATTTACAACACGGCACAGTTCCTAGGCAGCTTCGTTGGGGGGGCAGTGGCTGGCGCCCTCTCGCGCTTTTCTGCAAGCCACATGATGGCGACACTCATGGTGGCTGCCGTGGTAGGAATGTTCCTGATGCTTGGCGTGAGGCCCGAGAGGGTTCAGTAAGGGCTCTCCGACCTACCCGTATGGTGCCCCTTGGCATCCCTCGAGATATGACTCACAGCCTCGTTTTTTCCCAACCTCGAGGAACTTGAAGCTCATTGCCGTTGTCTGACGGTTTGGGAGAGCGCGAGGTCAACTCCGGCTGGCAGACTCGCATCGGATAAAGAAGAGGTTGTTATGTCGATCATCCGAGCCCTGTGTTTGCTCCTCGCCGGCGCGATGGTGGTTGGGGGTCAGGAACCCAATCCTGCTCCTCCGAAGTCAAACGTAAAACCCTCGGACCTTTGCATTGTTGAGGGCGTGGTGGTTAAGTCCACTACCGGCGAAGGGATAAAAAGAGTGACGGTCCAACTCATTCCCCTAAGCGGGGGCCAGCAAACATATTCCACGTTCACGGAAAATAACGGCTATTTCGTCATTCGCGACATCACGCCAGGCCGGTACGCCATCAACGCATGGGGCAACGGATACAGGCAGCAAGCTTCCGGGAAGGGCAAGGGGAATACCCAAGTCAGAATCTTCGACCTCGCGCCGGGGAAAAACGTGAGCGGAATCGCCTTCCGCTTGCTGCCGCCCGGCGTCATCACAGGGACTGTTTACGATGAAGATGGCGAGCCTGTCACTTCGGCACAAGTGCAAGCTTTGCGTGTCAGCGGCTCTGGTACGCACCGGCAAATCAGCGGCGTCGCCTCCCAACTGACTAATGACCTCGGCGAGTACCGCATCTGGGGGCTGGAGGCGGGGCAGTATCTCGTGGCTGCAACGTACCAGCCCCCGCAGACCAATCCGGACCAGCAAGTGGATGAGGTCTTTCTTCCCACCATCCACCCCAGCACAGCGGATACGTCGCAGGCTACGGTTGTTGAGGTTCAGCCCGGCGCTGAAGTCTCCGGCATTGATGTGGACCTTAGGCAGGCACACGCCGTCATAGTCCGGGGGCGCGTCATGGTCGATGGTCCCGCGAAGTCGCTGCGGGGCGTTCATGTTTCGCTGGCGCCGCGCGTCGCCGCCGAAGGGGGCTATTCCCTCTCAAGTCACGGCGCCCCGGTCCAGAGCGACTCAGGTGACTTTGAAATTCGCGGCGTTCCGCCCGGGTCCTATAACCTTTCAGCCATGTGGAACGACGGGAAACGGCAACTCTACGGGAGAGTCCCAGTAGAGGTCGGCAACGGCAACCTTGATGGTGTCACCCTCGTTTTGGACAGCCCAATTACGCTCGCGGGAAGGTTTCGTGCCGAGGGCAGCGACCAATTCGATTTCACGCGCTTGGGCCTGTGGCTCCAGCCCATCGACAGCACGATGGGTGGGGGAAGCCCGCAAGTCAAGGCGGATGGCACTTTCGTAGTGGAGAACGTGTATGACGGAGACTATCGGCTGCGCATTTTGGGGTTCCCCGAACAGTACTACGTCAAATCGGCGCGAGAAGGCGGGAGCGATGTGCTCGAATCCGGCCTAATCATCAGCCGCAGCCAACCCCCGGCCCATCTCGAGATTGTCCTCTCCCCGGATGGTGGGCGTGTGGACGGCAGCGTGTTGCAGGAGCAGCATCCCGTGAGCGGGGCCTGGGTCGTGCTTGTGCCGGACCCACCGCACCGAGAGCGGGAGGAAATGTATAGCATGAAGCCAACCGACGCCTTCGGTCACTTCTCTCTGTTAGGCCTGCCGCGCGGCGACTTCAAACTCTTCGCTTGGGAGCCCGTGCAAGGAACGAACTACAATGATCCCGACTTCCTCAAAGCGTTCGAGGACCGCGGCACACCCGTCCATATCGGGGAGAGGGAACAACAGACCGTGCAGCTCGAGGTGATCACCTCAGAGGAGCAAGTCCGCTAGTGTCCTGAGTCAGAAGTTCGTTGAATAAGTCAGCCCGCGGAGCGGGCGGAAGAATGTAGCCCACGGCGCAAGCCGTGGGTCGGCGAGCCCTCCCTCACCCCCGTCCCCTCTCCCGCTCGGGCGGGAGAGGGGTGCC
>JBAVYG010000605.1:0-2631 GCA_049698675.1 Terriglobia bacterium | reverse complement strand
CATAGCGTCCGGTAACGCTCTTTGACATCCACGCTCTTCTCCGTAACGATCGGCTTTTCCAGAATTTGGTACGGGTCCTTCTTCATAGCAGCGACTCCTGGAGCCGGGTGAGAGCGCCTTCCGAGATCAGCACCTGGTCGTGGCTTAAGACCTGGTAGGGATGCAAACTGTGGTGGCGAACAAGGTCACACCCCTCAACGTTCCGGGAAGAAAGCTCCAAGTTGCGGTCCGCCGCATCGTTCACTACCAGCACCGTCTTTTCCACCCCAAGTTTTTTGAGGGCGTCCGCAAACAACTTGGTTTTGGGTTCACCCAAGCTCAATTGGTCAACAACCGTCAGCTTATGTTCCAGGAATTTCGCCGCCAGAGCGGAACGCAGCGCACCCCGGAGCATCTTTTCGGGAATCGCATAGGAGTAATCGCGGGGCTTGGGACCATGTGCAATCGACCCATGACGCCACAACGAACTCCGGATACTCCCGGCGCGAGCCCTTCCTGTGCCCTTCTGTCGCCAGGGCTTCTTGCCCCCGCCGCGAACCTGATCGCGGCTCTTTGTTGAATGCGTGCCTCGACGCTGGCTCGCCAGATATTGCTTGACTGCTTCCCAAAGCAGGCTCTGGTTCGGTGGGACAGCGAAAACCTCATCGGCAAGCTCAAGCTGCTTGACTGTCGCCCCATCCAAATTTCTGACTTCGACTGTCGCCATATTCGTTCTCAGTGGTCAGTGGTCGGTTTTTATTACTGGCACCGACTCTTAACTCTCCCTGCATTTGCCTTACTGCGATCCGCCTGCTGCCTACTGCTTACTGCCGACTGCCAACCGTCACTTATGCGGCGCCTTGGCCTTGTGAACTACGACGTAACTGCCTTGAGGACCCGGAACAGCACCCTCCACCAACAAGGTGTTCTCCTCCGCAATCACCTGAACCACGCGCAAATTGCGCACAGTAATGCGCGCATGGCCCATATGGCCTGCTGCTTTCATCCCTTTGAGAACCCGAGAGGGCCATGCCGAAGCCCCAATCGAGCCCGGAGCACGATGGAACATGGAACCGTGTGACCCACCACCACCCCCAAAGTGGTGCCTCTTTTGAACACCAGCGAAGCCGTGACCTTTGGACACTCCCGTTACATCGACATAATCGTCTACCGAGAATACATCCGCCAAAACCTTGTCTCCGATGTTCACTTCGCCGGCGTCCGGACCCAGTCGAACTTCGCGGAGAAACCGAACCGGGTTCGCCCCAGCCTTCCGGAAGTGCCCTTCCCGAGGTCTGCTGACGCGCTTCGGAGGCGGCAACTCAACCAACCCGAGCTGGGCCGCCTCATAACCTTCTTTGTCGGTAGTCTTCCGCTGGATTACGATGCACGGCCCCGCCTTCAGGACTGTCACAGGGGTGACGTCTCCATTTTTCCCGAAGACCTGCGTCATGCCGAGTTTCTTGCCGAGAATTGCTTTCACCATGTTCGTCAGTTGTCAGTCGTCAGTTGTCAGTTGCCGATCATCCGCTAGGACGGACAGCGGACGACGGACCACGGACAACCGAGGTCATTACTTCGTGTGTTCCTTCCCGAACGCCTTGATTTCGATATCCACGCCTGAAGGCAGATCCAGTTTCGTCAAAGCCTCGATCGTGTTCGAGGTTGGCTCCAAGATATCCACCAGCCGCTTGTGGGTGCGGATTTCGAACTGCTCACGCGATTTCTTATCCGTATGCGGCGAACGCAGCACGCAGTACTTGTTCTTGATGGTAGGCAGAGGAATAGGCCCTGCCACCTGCGCACCCGTCCGCTTGGCGGTAGATACGATCTCCGCCGCAGATTGATCCAGGATCCTGTGATCGTAACCCTTCAACCGGATTCTAATTTTTTGGTGAAGCATTCGCACGCACCTTACTGAATAATCTCAGTGACCGAACCGGCGCCCACCGTGTGTCCGCCCTCGCGGATGGCGAAGCGCAGCCCTTTCTCCATGGCGATGGGTGTGATCAGCGCAATCTCCAGGTTCACGTTATCCCCCGGCATTACCATCTCCGTGCCTTCCGGCAGCGTCGCCACCCCCGTCACGTCCGTGGTGCGAAAGTAAAACTGCGGCCGGTACCCCGAGAAGAACGGCGTGTGCCGCCCCCCTTCTTCCTTCGTCAGAATGTATACCTCGCTCTTGAACTTGGTGTGCGGCGTGATCGAGCCCGGCTTCGCCAGCACCATCCCCCGCTCCACTTCTTCCTTCTCCGTCCCCCGCAGCAACACCCCGATGTTGTCCCCCGCCTGCCCTTCGTCCAACAGCTTCTTGAACATCTCCACGCCCGTTACCACCCGCTTGAACGACTCCGCCCGCAAACCTACGATCTCCACTTCCTCCTGTATCTTGACCTTCCCCCGCTCCACCCGCCCCGTCACTACCGTCCCCCGCCCCGAGATCGAGAATATATCTTCCACCGGCATCAGGAAGGGCTTGTCAATCTGCCGCTCCGGCAGCGGTATGTAGCTGTCCACCGCGTCCATCAGCTCGTGGATCGACTTCTCCCACTTCGGATCACCTTCCAAAGCCTTCAGCGCCGAACCCCGAATCACCGGTATCTTGTCCCCAGGAAACTGGTACTTCGTCAGCAACTCCCGCACTTCCATCTC
>JBAVYG010000604.1:0-5561 GCA_049698675.1 Terriglobia bacterium | reverse complement strand
CGCGTCCCAAACCAATCAGACCAACCGCCGTGTCACGCAAAGCAGGGGGAGAAACCAGAAATACCAACTTCCCCCGTCGTTCCAACAGATTATCGCTTTAAAGAAGAGAAGTTTTTGACAGAACCGTCTAGCTTCAAAGGAGATGCCTATGAAAAAGTTAAGATTCACGGCAGGCCTGGCAGCCATGCTCATCATCTCGACACTGTCTTTTGCGTCGGACGATACCATCACATTGCCCGCAGGAAGCGAGCTCCAGGTGCAACTGATCACCACGCTCAGCTCCAAAACCAACGAAACCGGCGATCTGTGGACGGGAAAGGTGGTCGAGCCGATCTTTGGAAATGGTGGGGAAATCGTCCCCGACGGGAGCACCGTGGATGGTCACGTGACCTATGTCAAAGGCTCGGGCCGGGTGAAAGATAAGGGTGAAATGCGGCTCATCGTAGATTCCATCAGCACTCCGGACGCGTCGAAGTACAATATCGTGGCAAGCCTGGAGGACGCCGAGGGCGCCAAGGTGAAAGATGCAGAAGGGACCATGCAGGGGCCCGGTAAGGACACCAAGAGGACGGCCGAAGAAGCCGGTGTGGGCGCCGCCGCGGGTGCGGGTGTGGGGGCGATCGCCCACGGTGGAACAGGCGCTCTTTACGGCATGGGAATCGGCGCCGCTGCGGGTCTGGCCCACGGGCTTCTCAAGAAGCACAAAGAGCTCGTTCTTCCTCAGGGTTGCGAGATGACCTTCGTTATTTCCCGCGACACCACGGCGAAGAAAGTACCCGTTAAGGAGTAGGCAGGGTGGCCCATTTTGGATTTTAGATTTTGGATTTTGGATTACTTAATCCCGCAGTGGTGTGAAGATTGCCAGCCGACTTCTGGCTCCTGACTGCTGTCTTCACTATTAAGGCAATAGGCAGGAAGCAGGGGGGAGGGCGCCGCTGCCAGATTGGGTAATCCAATCCAAAATCTAAAATTCAAAATGACTGTTTGCGCCTGATATCTGCGACGATCTGCTTACCGTGGAAGCGGCCGTTTTCGATGAAGATCTCGTTCGTATCCAGACCAGCGATGATAACGCCGGCAAGATACAGGCCGGGCACATTACTTTCGCACGTTTCCGGGTTGCACTCCGGCCGGCAGACGGTTGGGTCAATCCGGACCCCGGCGCTGCGAAGGAAGTCGAAATCCGGATGATATCCGGTAAGGGCGAAAACGAAGTCGTTTTCAAGGCGCAGCGTTTCCGCACTGGAATTCCGCACCTGAATCCAATCGTTGCCAATCTCAGTCAGGAAGCTGGCGAACATGGCGCGGATCGAACCCTCCTTGATTCGGTTTTCAAGGTCAGGTCTGATCCAGTATTTGATATGCCGGCTCAACTCGCGCTCCCGCACGATCAGCGTGACCTCAGCGTCATGGCGATAGAGGTCCAGGGCCGCAATGGCGGCTGAATTCCCGCCCCCCACAACTGCAACTCGCCGCCCGAAAAACTGGTGCGGTTCCCAGTAGTAATGCGAGACCTTGGGCAGATCCTCTCCTGGTACATTCATCAGGTTGGGCAGATCGTAATAGCCGGTCGCCAGCACGACGTTGCGCGAGTTGTACTTGCGGCGCTGACCACCACGCAACTCCGTACCGATCACGAAGGCGCCGTCTTCCTGCCTGAGGGACGTCACGCGCTCTCCATAGTGGATGGGCAAATGGTAGTGGGCTGCCACGCGGCGATAATACTCGAGGGCTTCGGCGCGCGTGGGCTTGATATTGATGCTCGTGAAAGGAAGGTCGCCGATCTCCAACAGCTCACGCGTGGTGAAGAAGGTCATGTTGGGCGGATAATGAAACAAGGAATTCACCAAACAGCCTTTCTCAAGAATCAACAGCTTCAGATCAGCCCGCAGCGCTTCAATCCCGCAAGCCAGGCCGGTCGGCCCGGCGCCCACCACAAGCACGTCAAACGAGTCGTTCATCAGAGTCGAGTCCTCCCTCCCTTACGAGCAGGCAGTAGGCGGAAAGCAGTAGGCAGTGGGCAGCAACGATACAGAAAGGCGATTAATCTCCAGCTTCCAGCACTTCGATGATGCGTCGCAAGGTCGCAATGATTTCGTCGCGCTCAACATGGTTTTTGCGGAAATGCAACACCATCTTGAATTCCTTGGCGGGGGGGACGAAACGGAAGACGGCCGGGCGCGGCTTCTTGTCAGGGTTGCGCTCGGCGCGGGCCTGCTCGCGGCTCACCGTCCGCAGCGCAAAACGCACCGCCAGATCCTTCATCTTCACTTCGTTGGGCTGGCGGGCCACCTGCAGCAGTTGCGATTTCGAAAGCACACCCTTTTCAATGCACAACGCCTTAATCTCATCAGGAATCGACCGCAGGCTGAGCAGTTCGGTAATCGAGGGGCGGGACTTCCCTACTTTCTTGGCGATTTCCTCATGGGTCAAGCCGAAACGGCCGGCGAGCGCTTGCACCCCGTCTGCCTCTTCGAAGGGGGTCAAGTCTTTGCGCAGCAGGTTTTCGATCAGCGCCAGTTCAAGCGTCTCGGCGCCATCCACGTCTTTTTCGATGCACGGAAGTTCGCAAAGTCCCGCGGCGCGCGCCGCCAAGTAGCGGCGCTCCCCGGAAATGATCATGTACTTTCCCGACTCTGGCATAAAACGCACCAGCAGCGGCTCCAGCACGCCCTTCTCCCGCACCGAGTCTGTGAGCCCCTGCAAATCGCCGATCTCCTTGCGGGGCTGGCTGGCGTTGGGCTGGATTTCCTCGAGGGGAATCATTCTGCCAATGGCCGCCCCGGTTCGGGCGATTATCTCTTCCACGTAGTGTGCGTTGTGACGCATCTTGACCGTCAGGGGTAAACCAGCGCGTCTAACTGACACGTTGCAGGACCTCCTTCGCGAGCTGCGTGTATTCCTGCGCTCCGGTCGAGTGAGGGGCAAAAGTGAAGATCGTTTCTTTATAAGCAGGGCTCTCTTCCAGCCGCACACTCTTCCCGATGATGGTCTTGAAGACCTTTTTGCCGAACACTGCGCGGACCTGCTTGTAGGTATCCCGCGCCAGATTGGTGCGCCTGTCAAAAAGCGTGACGATTACCCCGAGCAGCTCCAACTCAGGATTGGGGCGCGCGCGGATGCGCTCGAGCGTCTCCAGCAGATCGTCTGTTCCCTCCAACGCGTAGTAGGAGGGCTGAATGGGCACCAGCAGGTAATGAGCGGCCACCAGGGCGTTCACGGTGAGCAGGCCGAGCGCCGGCGGGGTATCAATCAGCACGACGTCGAAGTCGTTTCGCACCGCGGGCAGAGCGTCTTTGAGCCGATAGGGGGCATCGAACTGTCCCACCAGGTGCGTCTCCAGCTTGGCCAGCGAGATTCTGGAGGGCACCAGACAAAGATTCGCCACCTTGGTCGGCCTCACCACTTGCGAGAGCGCCACCTGGTGATCGGCCAACACCTCGTAGGCCGATTGCGTGACTTCGTCCGGGTTGAAGAAAGTCAGCGTGGTATTGGCTTGGGGATCCAAGTCAATCAGGAGGGTTCGCTTGTCGTGAAGGGCAAAGGCTGCGGCCAGATTGACAGCGGTCGTGGTCTTCCCTACTCCACCTTTCTGGTTTGCGATCGCTATTATCGTGCTCACTCGCAGCTCCAGCCAAGGGTTAGATTTTTTGGCGGGCCCGGAGGCAGCCAGGGCGAGTTCACCCGCCGGCGGTCACATCTTGTAGCGTCCCATGTCCTCGTCGTTCAAGCCTTCCAGCCACTTCCGCAGCTCTTCATTATTGGCCTTTTCGTTGGCGCCACCGGCAATCTTCGAGTTCTTCAGGACTTCCTCTTCGACGTAAATGGGGCAATCCATGCGTAAGGCCAGCGCCAATGCGTCGCTGGGCCGCGAATCGATGGACATCACCTGTCCATCGCGTTCTAGCCAGATCAGGGCGTAGAAAGTGTCTTCCTTCAACTCACTCACCACAACCTTCTGAACGCGCGTCTCCAGGCCCAGCAAAAGGTTCTTCAGCAGGTCATGGGTCATGGGGCGCGGCGTGGTCACCTTCTCTATTTCCAAAGCGATGGCGTTCGCCTCGTAGATGCCAACCCAGATCGGAAGCACCGATGCCCCGTTGACATCCTTCAAAATCACGATGGGCATGTTCGTGACCGGATCCATCACCAGACCGCGGATTCTCATTTCGATTTCCATGTGATCCTCCAGGCCCCTTGCAAGCCCCGCCTTTCCGCGCGCCAGCCGCCTCTCACCTGCTCGAGCTCTTGATTACACCCTCGAATCCATCAGAGCCGCGGACCTCAAAAGCTGAGGTCCGCGCTACCCGCACGCGCCCCCACCAAACTGTTTGGCCCGGCCGAGGTCACTTTCACCGTGAGGTAGCGTCCAACATCCTCAGGGCTGCCCGGAAAGTTTATCACGCGGTTCGTAGTGCTGCGCCCCACTGCCTGCCCCAAGCGTGCTTGGTATCCTTCCACAAGAACCTCGAAACTCTCGCCCAGCAGCGCCTGGTTGCGCCGCACCTGGATTTGCCGCTGTAGTTCCTGAAGTTCGGTCAGGCGCCGCCCCTTCTCCTCCTCCGCTAAAGCATCCCGGCTTCCTTCCGCAAGTGTATTCGGCCGTGGTGAATACTTAAAGGAGAAGACTTGATCGTACTCCACTTCCTTTATCAACGAAAGCGTCTGTTCAAAATCCTTGCCAGTTTCTCCGCAAAAACCGACGATGATGTCCGTAGAAAGGCTGATCGCCCGTCGCGCTTTGCGAATGTCATGGATTTTTTCCAAATACTCCTCGCGCGTGTACCCCCGCAGCATCCGCGCCAGGACTGTCGTGGAACCGGATTGCACCGGGAGGTGAATCTGGTCGCAAAGGTTGGGGTTTGCGTCGATGGCCTGGACGATGTCGGAGGTGAAGAATCTCGGGTGCGAGGTGGTGAACCGCACGCGGCGAATTCCCGGAATTTCGGCCACCCGCGAAAGCAATTCCGCAAAGCTCAGCCGCGCCGGCGAAGGATCATGCCAGGCGTTGACGATCTGGCCAAGGAGCTGGATTTCTGTATAACCCTGGTCCACCAAGCGCCGGGCCTCGGCCAGGATCTTGTCGCTCGGACGGCTTCGCTCCGGGCCGCGCGTCATGGGCACAACACAGAACGAGCACCGCTGGTCGCACCCTTCAATGATCGTGAGATAAGCCCGGAAAGGGTTATCGCGGCGGGTCATCTCAGTCTCAAAGCACTCCTCTGTGTGGAGCGAGAGACCGGTTAGGCGTTGCTTTCCGGCTTCGAGCTGGTCGAGCAACTCCGGCAGTTTCGAATAGCTCGCGGAGCCGCAAACCAGACTGACCTGCGGCGCGCGCTCAAAAAACCGCTCACCTTCCTGCTGCGCCACACAGCCCAGCACTCCAATCAATTTCGGCGCGCCACTTCTGCCCTTCCGAAAAACCCCGAGCCGCGAAAAGACCTTCTGCGCAGCCTTTTCCCGGATGCTGCACGTGTTGTAAAGCACAAGATCAGCCTCATGATGGTTTTCCACGGGCGTCATCCCACGCGCCATCAGCACGCCTTGCACCTTCTCCGAAT
>JBAVYG010000603.1:0-1874 GCA_049698675.1 Terriglobia bacterium | reverse complement strand
GGGCTATTCCCAGTTGAGTCCAATCGGCTTGTCTCTTATGATCCGACCCAAGTCCATTCCGAGGCTTTGGTCATGATGACACTATCTTGTAACTGAGGTTCCTTTGAGGCAAGGGTCTGCTCTGCAGCGAACATATCCAGTCTGCCCCCTCACGTCCCGTGGTTTGAGCGCACACCACCTGGAATTTCCGTTCTCATTTTCCGCCCTACCGATAACGTACACGCGAATTCCTCTGAGTGCAAGGTCAAGTCGAGTTGGAGAATCTTCATGACTCACTCCTGCGCTGCCTTAATGCAACCCTGGGGGCCTCCATGAGGTTATCGTTGCGTGACCCCATCGCGCCCCGTCCTATTTCCGAATCAGGACGACGGTGGATCGCGGTCCCACCTTGTAACTGAGACTCTGAAGCGGTTGCTCCCTTCCCGGCTCGCAGAAATCTGAGGGACTTGGAAGGCTGGTGTCGATTACTCGGCGCCACTCGATGGCCTGCCCTTCCTGTACATGGAAAGTTAACTCCTGCCAGAAAGCGTTGATCATCACGTAGAGATCAGTATCGTTCTGGGAAGCGCCGTGGAGGCAGAAAGCAAGGGTGTGAGAGTCGAACGAGAGGTCGGGAGCTTCCCCCACACCGTACCAACGCACATCCTCGCGCCAGAACCGACTTCGGCCCAGCGAGGGATGTGACTTACGGAAGGCGATCATCTTTTTGAAGAAACGGAAAACATCCTGGTTCTTCTTTAATAAATCCCAGTCGACCCAGGTGGTCTCGTTATCCTGGTTGTAGGGATTATTGTTGCCTCTCTGCGTGTTCATGAATTCATCGCCAGCACAAAACATGGGAGTACCGTTCGAGAGCAGCAACAGGCAACAGAAGTTCTTTACGTGGCGTTTCCGTAGCGCCATCACTTCGGGAGGAACGTTTTCATCACCCTCCCACCCGCAATTCCAGCTCAGGTTATAATCCGATCCGTCGGTTTTGTTCCGGCCGTTCGCTTCGTTGTGTTTCTGGTTGTAGGAGACGAGGTCGTACAGGCAGAAGCCGTCGTGGCAGGTGATGAAGTTCACGCTCTGATACGCGTGGTAGGCGTTCATGATGTCGTCGGGGAAAAGCTCGCTACTGCCGTAGATGCGGGTCATGGCGGCGGGAACCATTCCCGGGTCGCCTTTGACGAAGGCCCGCAAGTCATCGCGGAATTTGCCGTTCCACTGCAACCAGGGGAGGCCCGGGAAGCTTCGTCCCAACTCGTAGCTGGAGAGATCCCAGGCTTCCGCGATCAAGCGCCTTGCTGCCAGCCGCCGAGAATCGCCGATTTCCGCAATCACCGGAGGATCATAGAGGTTGACGGAACCGTCTTCATTGCGGGTAAAAATCGAGGCCAGGTCAAAGCGGAATCCGTCCACGTGCATCTCTTTCACCCAAAAGTTCAAGCTGTCAACGATCATTTTGCGGACGTAACGGTTCGCGCAGTTCAGGGTGTTTCCTGCCCCGGTGTCGTTGCGATAGTGGGTGCGATCGGGTTGGAGGAGATAGTAGGTATCGTTATCGATGCCCCGGTAGCTGTACGTTGGTCCCTTCTCATCTCCTTCAGCCGTATGGTTATAAACGGCGTCGAGGATCACCTCAATCTCGGCCGCGTGCATGGCCTTGACCATGCCACGGAATTCGTTGACCGCCTCTTCCGAGGATTGGGCAATCGCATATTCGTGATTCGGAGAGAAGAAATTCAGCGGCATATATCCCCAGTAACTGCCTTCCTGGGAATCCTGCTCGAACACAGGGAGCAACTCTATCGCCGTTATTCCGAGCTCCTTCAGGTACGGGATCTTCTTGATCAGTCCCGCGTAAGTACCCCTTTGTTCCATGGGCACACCGG
>JBAVYG010000602.1:0-4741 GCA_049698675.1 Terriglobia bacterium | reverse complement strand
ACAAGGAGAGGCAGAGTCCCTGCCGGAGAATGGGAATGCGGCTGAAGCTGATCACTTGCGAGATCTTCTACCGGGAGTTTTGCTCCGTGGTGGCGCGTTCCCCCAACACCGTGGATGTGGAGTTCCTTCCTAAGGGTCTGCACGACATCGGCAGCGAGGGCATGCAAGAGCGTCTCCAGGCCGCGCTCGAGCGTGTGGATGACCCCAGATATGAGGCCGTGCTGCTCGGGTACGGCCTCTGCAACAACGGTGTGGTAGGGTTGACTGCCGGCAAATACCCCCTCGTTATTCCTCGCGCCCACGATTGCATCACCCTTTTCCTCGGCAGCTCAGGGCGCTACCTGGATTACTTCAACAACCACCCCGGTGTCTACTTCATGACGACTGGATGGATGGAGCGCGGCAAGGCGGATGGCGAGCTCAGCCAGCTTTCCGTGGGGAAAATACTGGGCGTCGGTCAAAACTACGAAGACCTTGTCGCGCGCTACGGCGAAGAGAACGCCAAGTATCTCTGGAGCGAGTTGGGCGACCTGACAAAGAATTACAGCCAGTTCACCTACATTGAGATGGGGGTGGGGCCGGACGAAAGCTTTGCGCGCGAGGCGCGCGAAGAAGCTGCCAAGCGGGGATGGAAGTTCGAAAAACTCGCCGGTGACCTCGGCATGTTTCAGCGACTGGTGGATGGGGTCTGGGACGAAAAGGAATTCCTGGTCGTCCCGCCGGGAAGGCAGGTCGTGGCCGACTACAGTGGAGGGCTTATCTCGATTAAAGGCGTGGAGCAGTGAATCACTGTTGCCGTGACCCCCACGCAAGCGGAGGTCGACGTCAATGCGCTGTCATTCCGAGCGGAGCGAGGAATCTCGCTCTGCGTTCAGGCGGATTGCGGGAGAAAGAATCAGAGCAAGATTCCTCGCGGAGTTTACCCTGAGCGAAATGCAGAGATCCTTCGCTGCGCTCAGGATGACAGCGAATGGGCTCGGAATGACAGCGTTGGGTGAAGTTTCTGGAGAGTGTATGAATAGTCGCGAGCGTGTCCTCGCCATGTTGCAAGGGCAGTGGGTGGACTCCCTTCCCGCCATGCCCATCACCATGATGTTTGCGGCCGACCAGATCGGGGCGAAATACCTCGACTACGCCACGGACTATCGCGTCCAGGCCGAAAGTCAGATCTGTGTTGCGGAGCGATTTGATATTGACCACGTCAGTGTGATCTCTGACCCTGGTTGTGAGGCGTCGGCTGTGGGCGCCACCCTCAAATTCTTCCCCGACCAGCCTCCCGCTATCGACGAAGAAAACGCTCTGCTGGAAGATAAGACCAGGCTTACCAGTCTCAAGATCCCCGACCCCACCAGTCCTGGAAGGATGCGCAACCGGGCACAGGCCGTAAAGCTGATGAAGGAACGCGTCGGGAATGATAAGGTAGTGGAAGGTTGGATCGAGGGTCCTTGCGCGGAGGCCGCCGACCTGCGAGGCATTAACAGTCTCATGCTGGATTTCTACGATGATCCGGCTTTTGTCCGAGACGTGTTTGAATTTGTGGTCGAGATGGAATTGCGCTTCGCGCGATTTCAGGTGGAGATGGGAGCGGATCTAATGGGGGTTGGAGACGCAGCAGCCTCGTTGGTGGGGCCGAAGTTATACGACGAGTTTGTTTGGCCTTATGAAAAGAAGCTGGTTGACGCGCTGCATGTTGCGGGGATAAAAACCCGTTTGCACATCTGCGGGAATACACGGCGCATTCTGGCGGGGATGGGCAGGCTGCACTGTTCCATTGTTGAACTGGATTCGCTTTCACCGGTGTCCGAGGGACGTGAAAAAATGGGACCTGAACAGGTTCTGCTCGGTAACATCGACCCCGTGAGAGTCCTGAAGGACGGGACGCCCGAATCCGTTTATGAAGCGGTAGGCGAGTGTCATCGGCAGGCTGGAGAGCGCTTCATTGTGGGGGCGGGTTGCGAGGTTCCGCGGGAGACATCCCCCGCCAACCTCCGGGCCATGGTGCAGTACGCGCGTGAGCACTCTGTACCTGGCAGTGGGTCAGCTTGATGTAGGGGCGGCCGAACCTGTCCCGATCTGATCGGGACGCCGCCACGCGGTGTCATTCCGAGCCATGTGGCTGTCACTCCGAGCGCAGCGAGGAATCTCGCTCTGCGTTGAGGTGGACCGGAGCTCAAGGCGAACTTGGGAGGTAGGTGGAAGAAAGAATCAGAGCGAGATTCCTCTCCCGCAGGGCGGGATCGGAATGACATCGGGA
This sequence comes from Terriglobia bacterium, assembly GCA_049698675.1. Lineage (GTDB taxonomy): Bacteria > Acidobacteriota > Terriglobia > UBA7540 > UBA7540 > CAVROP01. Next base: position 2,487 of record JBAVYG010000602.1, on the reverse strand, counting down.
GCAGTGGCGAGGTAAACTCGCCGCTACTTGGAAGGTGATAGAAGGGCCCTTGACTCTAAACCCATCCCATCGGATTATTCTCTGGCCCACGCGGGTGGAGCTGAGTGCGCCGGCCGGAACGCCGCTGCGCGACTTGTTGTTCGAGCAGGGAGTTGAATTTCCCTGTGGCGGCCAGGGCAGGTGCCGGGGCTGCCGCATCCGTGTGTTGAACGGAAAGGCGGAAGTTAACCGGGCACAACAGGAGCGGCTTTCGCCGGAGGAGATCGCCAGTGGGTGGCGTCTTGCCTGCCAGTGTGTTGTCGAGGGCGACCTGGAGATCGAACTCCGCCAGTGGGACGCCGCCATACTGGTCGATGATACTGTCTTCGCATTCCGGCCTCGTCAAGGTCTCGGTGTGGCGGTGGATTTGGGCACCACAACCCTTGTGGCTCAGTTGCTGGACTTAGCCACGGGAAGGGTGCTGGCGGTAAGCACCGCGCTGAACGCCCAGGCGCGTTACGGCGCCGACGTGATGAGCAGGCTGCACTTCGCCGTGTTGGAGGGTGGACAACACCAACTCGAGACATTGATCCGTCAGCAGATTGGCGCGCTCATTGAACAGTTGCTTTTTTCGGCGGGAAAGCATGGGGCCAAAATCGCTGACATCGTTGTGGTGGGAAATACGGTCATGCACCACTTCTTCTGCGCGATCGATGCCGAGCCACTCTCCCATTATCCGTTTGAGCCTACGGAAGGGGGGCTGCAGATTTTTCGCTCCAGCGCGCTGGGTTGGAAGCATGTGGGCGACCCTCTAGTGCGGTTCCTGCCCTGCCTGGGCGGGTTCGTGGGGAGCGATGTGCTGGCCGGTATATTGGCCACCAAGCTCACTGAACACGATGACCTGGTCGGACTTATTGATTTGGGAACCAACGGTGAGATTGTGATTGGGAACAAGGAGGGATTGCTTTGCGCGTCTACGGCAGCGGGTCCGGCTTTTGAAGGCGCCAAGATTTCCATGGGTATGCGCGCTTCCACCGGGGCAATTTCTCAAGTGACGGTATCACCACCCCTTGGTCCCCTCCTCAGTGAGGAGGGGACCAAGGGGTGGTGCAGCCGCGACAGGGTACACTGCCACATCATCGGAGACGGCGCTCCACGCGGCTTGTGCGGGAGCGGTTTGGTAGACGCCGTGGCAGCGGGACTGGAACTCGGGGTGATCACAACTTCCGGGCGATTCTCGAAAGGCGAGAACAGTTGGATGCTGGCCCCGCCTGTCGCCCTCACCCAGAATGACATTCGCGAACTTCAGCTCGCCAAGGCGGCCATCGCCGCTGGAATAAAGCTTCTTATGCAGAGGAGGGGCGCGAAAGAACTTGCCCGCCTCTATCTGGCGGGGGCTTTTGGCAACTACATCGATCGCGCCAGCGCGCAACGCATTGGCTTGATCGATTTTCCGCCCGAAAGGGTCGAAGCCGCAGGCAACACGGCGCTTCTGGGAGCAAAGCTGGCGCTCTTCAGCCTCGACTCCGAGGACGGGTCATACGCTGGCGTTCGCCGCCGCGTCGAGCACGTGGCGCTCAACGCCGATCCAAGTTTCCAGGATGTTTTTGTAGAGGAACTGGCATTTCCACCGCGTAGCGCCGGCCTTTAGGTGGGCAAGATGTAGCGGCGGCTTTACGCCGCCACGTGGCGAGGTAAACTCGCCGCTACAAAGGCAAGACAGACATTGACAAACTAAGGAGAGTGAAATGAACATCTTTGAGGAGCTGCAACAAGCAATAATCGACGGGAAGGCCCCAGTCGCCAAGGAATTGACCGAGCGAGGGCTGAAGGAGGGAATCAGGCCCCACGAGTTCTTTCCCAAGGCAATCATTCCTGCCATGGATGAAGTTGGGCGTCGCATGAGGGATTGTGAATTCTTCATCCCAGAAGTGCTGATCGCCGCCCGGGCAGCAAGAGGCGCCACTGCCATCCTCCGGCCGCTACTGCAAGGTGAGGAAGCCATCAAACCCGCGGGTACGGTGGTAATCGGGACGGTTAAGGGCGACCTGCACGATATCGGCAAAAACATTGTGGCCATGATGCTGGAGAGCGCGGGGTTCCGGATTGTGGACCTGGGAGTGGACGTTTCACCGGAGAAGATCGTGGACGCGGTGAAGCAGCAGAATGCAAACTTTGTTGCCCTGTCGGCCCTCCTTACCACGACGATGGTGAACATGAAGGCCATCATTGAGGCCCTCACGGCTGCTGGGCTTCGGGACAAGGTGAAAGTCCTTGTGGGTGGGGCTCCTCTCACCGATGCCTGGGCGCATTCGATTGGGGCCGACGGCTACGGTAAGGACGCTCCCGGCGCCGTCGAACTGGCCCGTAAGCTCCTTCCCGCAACAGCCTGACGCATGCTTTGGAGTGCGGTCCCGCCTTGCGGGACCGCTTTTGCGTCTCGAGCTTGCTCGGGTCGCCGCCCGCCTCGTGTCATTCCGAGCGCAGCGAGGAATCTCGCTCTGTTTC
>JBAVYG010000601.1:0-4752 GCA_049698675.1 Terriglobia bacterium | reverse complement strand
ACTCTCGGGTTCCGGTGCTCGTATGTCTCTCCATGACGAAGCGCGCCTTATCCTTGGCTGGAATAACCCTCCTCGCGGTCTGTTCTGCGGTCGCTCAGGAAGGGCAGCTATTCGGAGTCGCCACGATCGCGCGGTGGCCCCTCCTGGAGGCTATGAAATGATGGAACGGATTGCAGAAACGTCACCACGTCTCAAGGCCAGGATTGCCGGTGTCTTTTATTTGCTCAACGGGCTGACGTTCGGATTCGCCGAGGGTTCTGTTCGCGGCAAGCTTGTTGTATATGGCGACGCCGCGGCTACGGCGCACAACATCCTGGCGCGCGAGCCGCTGTATCGGTTGGGTTTCGCAGCCTACCTCATCGCGGCCGTGTGCTATATCACTGTGACGCTGCTCCTCTATGACCTGTTTAAGCCGGTGAACAGGAGCCTCTCTTTGCTTGCGGCGTTCTTCAGCCTCGTGGGATGCGCCGTTATGGCTCTTTGCACCCTCTTTTATCTCGCCCCGTTGGTCGTCTTGGGAGGCGCGCCGTACTTGAGCGTATTTAAGGTGGAACAGTTGCAGGCGCTGGCGCTCATGTCTCTCAAATTGCATGCTCAGGCCTCCAGCATCTACATGGTATTCTTCGGATGCTATTGCCTCCTGATCGGTTACCTCATTTTCAGGTCGACCTTTATGCCTCGAATTGTGGGCGTGTTTATGGCGATTGCCGGTTTGGGTTACCTGACCTTTCTGTCACCGCCGCTCGCAAACTCCCTGTTCCCCCACATTCTGACCCCCGCCGGCGCCCTCGGGGAAGGATCGCTTGTGCTGTGGCTCCTCGTCTTCGGCGTGAACGTTCAACGATGGAAGGAGCAGGCCAGCGCAGCAGGGGAATGGCGATCGTAGCGCGCCATGCACCCTTGGTTCAATCACTCGCATAAGGAGGAAAGATTTATGAGCAGAGCAGTAAAGATGGAACGGATTGCAGAAGCATCGCCGCAACGCAGGGCCAGGATTGCCGGTCTCATTTATTTGCTCCACTTTCTGACGGGAGCAGTAGCCTACTCTAGCTTCTGGCTTGTTGTACCTGGCGATGCCGCGGCTACAGCGACCAACATCCAGGCGCACGAACCTTTATTCCGGTTGGGCTTCGCAGCCTTCCTCATCAATCTTGCGCTCTATATCGCTGTGACGGCTCTCTTCTATGACTTGTTCAGGCCGGTGAACAGGAGCCTTTCTTTGCTCGCAGCCTTCTTCAGCCTCGTGGGATGCGCTATTCAGGCTCTCAGCCGCCTCTCTTATCTTGCTCCCCTGGCCGTCTTGGGAGGCGCGCCGTACTTGAGCGTATTCAAGGCGGAACAGTTGCATGCGCTGGCGCTCTTGTTTTCAGTATTGTTTGATCAGGCCTACAACATCGGCATGGTGTTTTTCGGATTCTATTGCCTCCTGATCGGCTACCTCATCTTCAGGTCGACCTTCCTGCCTCGAATTCTGGGCGTGCTGATGTCGTTTGCCGGTTTGGCTTGGCTGACCTTTCTGTACCCGCCGCTCGTAGGCTATCTGTCCCCCTACAATCTGTACGTCGGCGCTCTCGCGGAACTCTCGCTGACCCTGTGGCTCCTCGTGATGGGCGTGAAAGTTGAACGATGGAAGGAGCAGGCCGGCGCAGCATGAAATCCGGGCGTCCAACTCAGGACAGCCTCACCGTCATGAGTGGCTCCGCTCCCTGTTACCCCGTCCAGCAACGTTCTTGAAGTCAAAAAGGAGAGGATCAAATGACCAGCTTTGAAACTGAAAAATCGCAGATCAGGTATGCAAGACTTGCAGGCTTCATGTACTTGTTCGTCGATCTTACCTTTCTGTTGGGTCTGTTGATTACCAGCCGTTTTCAAGTTCCCGGTAATTTCGCGGAGACCGCCCATAAGATTATCGGCTCTGAGATGCTCTATCGTATCGGACTGTCCAACACTTTGATCGGCGGTCTGTGTACCGTGTTTCTGGCCATGGGGCTTTATGTAGCCGTCAAGCCGATCGACAACAATCTGGCGCTGCTTGCTTTGGTATTTCGATTGGCAGAGGCCACTCTATACGGAGTCCTGAGTGTTTTTAGTCTTATTGTCTTGAAACTGTATACCGGCGTTGATTCCGTGAATGTCCTTGACGCCAAGCAACTGTCAGTTCTCGTGGATGTACATTCTGTTGCAGGTTCGGCTGCATTTAACATCGCCGCCATGTTTTTCAGCATGGGGTCCATTCTCTTCTTTTATCTATTCCTCAGATCGAACTACATTCCAAAGGTCCTGTCGGCTCTCGGCTTATTTGGATCCGCGCTGGTGACGATAGTTTGTTTTGGATCCCTTATTTTGCCGCAGCATGCCAAGCTGCTGCAGTTTGGTTGGGGACCTCTCGCCCTCGCGGAAATATTGGTTGGCCTATGGCTTTTGTTTAAAGGCGTAAACCTTCGGCCGCTGGATAATGGAACTAAGGATTCAGTCGCGGCACAATCCACACGATGAGTGAAATCAGCTCTGGAGGACTTTGAAATGATAAGTTCCGGCATCGAAAGAGCATCGCCGCGTTGCAAGGCCAGAATCGCCGGCGTCTTGTACTTGACCGCCATCGTCGTTGGCATATTCGGCGAGTTCTTCGTTCGCGGCAGGTTGGGTTTCGCAGTTGGCCTCATCGCGGTCTCGTGCAATATCGCTGTGACGCTGGTCCTCTATGACATTTTCAAGCCGGTGAACAGGAGCCTCTCTTTGCTCGCGGCGTCCTCCAACTTCGTGGGACTCACTTTTGAGGCTCTTCGATGGAATCCTCGGGGCGTGGACATCGCCCTCGTATTTCACGGATTCTATTGCCTCCTGATCGGCTACCTCATTCTCAGGTCGACCTTTCTGCCCCGAATTCTGGGTGCGCTGATCGCGTTTGCCGGTTTGGCTTGGCTGACCTTTCTGTCACCGCCGCTCGCAAACTACCTGTACCCCTACATTCTGGCCCCCGGCCTCCTCGGGGAAGGATCGCTGATGCTGTGGCTCCTCGTGATCGGCGTGAACGTTCAACGATGGAAGGAGCAGGCCAGCGCAGCAGGGGGGCCATCCGCACATGAAAGCCGCCGTCTATGGTCCTCCGGCGGACTTGTAAGTTGTCACGCAAAAGAAGGTAGAAAAGGATATCGACATGAAAGCAGTTGTCTATTACAAGTACGGTTCACCCGACGTTCTCAAATGTGAAGAGATTGAAAAGCCGACCGCTGGGGACAATGAGGTCTTGATAAGAGTTCGCGCAGCTTCCGTCAATCCCTTTGACTGGCACTTTATGAGAGGCACGCCGTACATGGTTCGCATAATGGCCGGGCTGCGCAAACCAAAGGACAAGCGGCTAGGCGTTGATGTGGCCGGCCAGGTTGAAGCGGTGGGCAGGAACGTAACCCAGTTCAAACCAGGCGACGAGGTGTTCGGCGCGTGCCGTGGGGCCTTGGCCGAGTACGCGTGTACTTCCGAGTCGGCATTGGTCATGAAGCCGGATAACGTGACATTTGAGCAAGCGGCTTCTGTACCTATTGCGGCATTCACCGCATTGCAGGGTCTTCGCGACAAGGGACACATTCAGCCGGGGCAGAAGGTCTTGATTAACGGTGCGGCGGGAGGCGTGGGTACGTTCGCTGTGCAGATTGCCAAGTCGTTCGGCGCAGAGGTGACCGGCGTATGCAGTACGAGGAATGTGGACATGGTCCGATCCATCGGCGCAGATCGGGTCATTGATTACACCCAAGAGGATTTCACCAAAAGTGGGCAACGTTACGACCTGTTTTTCGACTGCGTTGGGAACCATTCGCTGTCAGCGTGCAGGCGCGTCCTAAATCCCAAGGGGATATACATCGTGGTCGGAGGGCCGGGCGGTCGGTGGCTCGGTCCTCTGGCTCGTATGCTCAAAACGCTTGTGTTGTCACGGTTCGTGAGCCAGAACCTGGTCATGTTTCTGGCGAAAGCGAGCAAAGAGGACCTGACCGTCATGCACGAGCTCATGAAGGCCGGAAAGGTAACCCCGGTCATCGACAAGCGTTACAAGTTGAGTGAGGTCCCTGAGGCTATCCGGTATCTGGAAGAAGGGCACGCTCGAGGAAAAGTAGTCATAACTTTGTAACATAACAACAAAACCTAACAATGCGCTGCGCCCGCCTTTGCTCCGCTGCGCTTCGCAAAGCGGGTGAGCGCGGCCGTTAGGCGTCAAAGACACCGTGACGATGTCGGGAGCAAGCGTAGCGCGGACCTCTGCGGTGTGAGGCCCGCGGCATTTCCCGCCCGTCGGCGCTCGCCCGTCTGGTAGCAAGTCCTTCCAGCGGTCGCGCCAAGAACCCTACACCGCATGGGCGCTTTTAGAGGATTGGCGACGTCCACCCCTATTTTGCGCTGGCCATTGACACCACCCCTGCGGTGAGATACATTGTATCTCAGTGAGGTTTCAATCTTATGGCGACGACGATGGTACATATTCGGGTAGACGAGAAGGTGAAGCAGAGGGCGGCAAAAACCCTGTCGACCATGGGTATGTCAGTGTCTGACGCGGTCCGCATATTGCTCGTTCGGGTGGCCGCGGAGAAGGCGCTGCCCTTCGAGGTGAGGGTCCCCAATCGAACTACGGTGAAGGCGATGGAGGCAGCAGATCGAGGCAAGGGGAAGCGCTTCAAGTCTGCCGGCGCCCTGTTTGAGGACTTAGGAATTTGACCGCGCGAAACCTGACTCTCTCTGTGTCCTCAGTGCTTCTCAAGCTTT
>JBAVYG010000600.1:0-10593 GCA_049698675.1 Terriglobia bacterium | reverse complement strand
CGGCGGGTCCGTTGCCAGCCATCAGCGCTCGGTTGGGTGAAGTTTGAGTTCTTCCAGGCTTAAACGGTAAGGTCCGCAAAACCATCAACCTACGGGCCCTTTTCTTGACACCCCTCAAAGGGGCATGTTACATTTTTTGGTCTTTGACAGTAACATGTATTGCTCTCTGTGAGGGGGCCCTTTAGTCATGGGCGAGACTCTTTCCAAGCTCGCGCAACTCTTTATCCAGACGATTCCAACGGTTATTTTCGTCTTCGTCCTTTATGTCATTCTCAGCAGGTTCTTTTTTGGGCCGCTGACCGCAGTGTTAAAGAAGCGTGAGGAAGAAACCCAGGGCGCGATGGCGCGTGCCCACGAGCAAGCGGCTGCGGCAGAGCAGAAAGCACGTCAATACGAAGCTGCTTTCCAGGCTGCGCGGCAGGAAACATACCGCCACCGGGAGGCGGCTGGGCGCTCCATCCTTGAAGACCGGGAAGCAACCCTGAAGCGGGCGCGCCAGCAGTCGGAAGCATTGCTCAGCGAAGCGCAGGCCAGCCTAGCAGCGGAGGTAGCTCAGCGCAAGAAGGAATTAGAGAGCACTTGCCAGTCTCTAGGCCAGGAGATAGCCGAGACGATCCTGGGAGGCGCCGCGAGGGATGGCGCAGGAAGGATTCAGCCTTGAGGGTTTCCTTGCGCCGCGCGTTGGCTCGATGGCTTTTCGCCGCCTGCCTGTCGGGCCTGGCCGGCTCGCTGGGTTTCGCTCGGACCTTTGCCCAGGACCACAGCCTTGCCTCCGCCCGCGTGGCAGAGGGTGAAGAGACAGGCAAGAAGGCGGGGCGCGAGTTAATTTACAAGTTTATTAACCTCGCGCTGCTCGTGGGAACCCTCGGATTCCTCTTGCGGAAACCCCTAGTTGGTTTCTTTGCCGAACGCTCTGCCTCCATCCGAAAGGGCCTGGAGGAAGGACGAAAGGCCCTGGAAGCATCCCAAGCCCAACTCAAGGCCGTGGAGGAGAAGTTGCAGCATCTGGAGGAGGAGATTGCGGCCTTCAGGGCTTCCGCCGGGCGGGAAATGGAGGCGGAACGCCAGCGTTTGAAACTGGCGGCGGCCGAAGAGGCGGAGAAAATCCTCCAGTCCGCACGCGCCCAGACTGAAGTCGCGGTCCGGGCCGCCAAGCTGGAATTGAAGAGCTACTTGGCCGAGCAGGCGGTCGAGTTGGCCGAGGAGATTATTCGCCGGCGCCTGGACGAGGCGGGGCGGAGGAAACTGGTGGGGGAGTTTTTGGCACAAGTCGAGAGTCGAGAAGTCTAGGAGTCAAGAAGTCGAGGAGTCGAGAAGTCTAGGAGTTGAGAAGTAAAGGGCCAAGAAGGCGAGAAGTTCAGAGGTCAACAGTCGAAGGTCGTAAAGCTTTTAACTCCTCGACTCCTCAACTTCTCGACTTGGTTCCCACTCCTCGACTTCTCGACTCCTCGACTTCTCGACTAGGTTCGTCCCCATGCCCATGGTGGTTGCAAATCGGTATGCACGCGCGCTCGCCGAGGTGGTGGCGCCGAGCGGCGATTACCGCAGGGTCCTCCAGGAGCTTCAGGACTTCGCGAGCGCTTACCGCGAGAGCCTCGAACTGCAGGAAGTGTTCGCTTCGCCCGCCGTGGCGTTGCCGCAGAAGATGAAGGTGCTTGTGGCGATCGGGCGAAAACTGGGCGAATCCCCGGTGACGCTGAATTTCTTGCGCGTGCTTCTGGCCAACTACCGGATGCCTTTGCTCGAAGAAGCGCTCCAGGCTTATCGAAAGATAGCAAACTACCGATTGGGAGTGGTGCAAGTTAATGTCTCTTCAGCTTCGGACCTCTCGGAAACCGAGCGGGAAAGCGTGGCGGCGCGATTCAGGGAGTTGACTGGCAAGCAGGTAGAACTCGAATTCCGAATCGACAGCGAATTGCTGGGTGGAATCCTGGCGCAGATGGGAAGCACGGTTTACGACGGGTCGGTGCGGGGCAACTTGGCGCGGATCCGGGAGCAGTTGACGGCGCAGTGAACAAGTCGAGAGTCGAGGAGCAGTCGAGAAGTCAAGGAGTCGAGAAGTTGAGGAGTCGAGAGTCGAGGAGGAGAAACCTCATCCTCGGCAGCCGCTAGACCTCACCCGCGTTTTGGCCCTTTGACTCCTCGACTGCTTGACTCCTCGACTCATGGACTCCCCGGGAGATGCAAGAGCATGCCACAGATTAGAGCAGACGAAATCACCAGGATCATTCGAGAGCAGATTGAACACTTCGACCGCGGTGTCTCGGTCAACGAAGTGGGCACGGTCATTTCCGTCGGTGACGGTGTGGCGCGTATCCATGGCCTGGACAACGTCATGGCGGGTGAACTGGTCGAACTGCCCCACGACGTCGCTGGCTTGGCGTTGAACCTGGAAGAAGACCAAGTGAGCGCCGTGCTCTTCGGTGACTACGTTAAGATTCAGGAAGGCGACACCGTCAAGCGGACCAAGCGCATCATGTCCGTGCCGGTGGGCGAGGCCTTGGTAGGGCGCGTGGTGGATGCGCTGGGGCGGCCGACCGACGACAAAGGTCCCATTCTGACTGACAAGTACATTCCCATTGAGAGACAGGCTCCCGGCGTGATTGACCGCCAAAAGGTTTGCGAGCCATTACAGACCGGAATCAAGGCCATTGACGCCATGATCCCCATTGGTCGCGGCCAGCGCGAATTGATCATCGGTGACCGCCAAACCGGCAAGACCGCCATCACGGTCGACACCATTTTGAACCAGCGCGGCGGGGACGTGATATGCATTTACGTGGCCATCGGCCAGAAGCGTTCGACCATCGCGCAGGTCATTAAGACCCTGGAAGAACATGAGGCGATGAGCTACAGCATCGTAGTGGAGGCAAGTTCCTCGGACCCGGCCCCCATGCAGTACATCGCTCCTTATGCGGGATGCGCCATGGGGGAGTACTTTCGAGACAGCGGCAGGCACGCGCTGTGTCTTTACGATGATCTTTCCAAGCACGCCGTGGCTTATCGCGAAATCTCGCTGCTGCTGCGCCGGCCCCCCGGCCGGGAGGCTTACCCAGGTGACGTTTTCTACTTGCACTCGCGCTTGCTGGAGCGTGCCGCCAAGCTGAGCGATGCCCTGGGCGGCGGATCGCTCACGGCGCTCCCTATCATCGAAACGCAGGCGGGCGACATTTCCGCCTATATTCCCACCAATGTAATTTCGATAACCGACGGCCAGATCTATCTGCTGACCGACTTATTCAACAGCGGCATCCGACCCGCCGTGGACGCGGGCCTTTCGGTCTCACGGGTGGGCGGCAACGCGCAGATCAAGGCCATGAAGCAAGTGGCCGGCACGCTGCGCCTGGACCTGGCCCAGTACCGTGATGTGGCCGCCTTCGCCCAGTTCGGGAGCGACCTGGACAAAGCCACCCAGGCACAGCTCAACCGCGGGCAGCGCTTGACGGAAATCCTCAAGCAGGGGCAGTACAGCCCGCTTCCGGTTGAAAAACAAATCCTCATCATCTTCGCGGGCACCAACGGCTACCTCGACGACCTTGCGGTCGAAGATTGCCAGCCCTTCGAGCTGGGGCTCTACCAATTCATGGATACTGCCTACCCTTCGGTGGGGAGCCAGCTGATCCAGAAGAAACAGATCGACGAACCCTTGCGAGCGGAGATATGCAAGATGCTGGATGAGTACAAAGCCAAATTCCTGGCGGAGCGGAAGGCAAAGGTGGTTTGAAGTCAGCACCGACATGTCGGGGCGAAAGAATTTGGCCCACGGCGCAAGGGCCAAAAGCGTTAACCTGAGGTCCGTTGTCGCTAGCAAGCCCGCGAAGCGGGCGTGGTCATTTAGCCCACGGCGAAGCCGTGGGAGAAGGAGCATCCAGCATAAGTTTTCGAGCCCCGCTAGGGGCGACATCCGGCCCCGTTGGAACGAGATCTCCGATGGCCCACACCTACACCAACATCATGATTCACGCGCTTTTCAGCACGAAGGACCGCCAGCCCTGGCTCACCCCCGAAATCCGTGAAGAAGTCTTTTGCTACTTGGGGGGCACGCTCAATGAGTTGCGAGGTCAGTCGTTGTTGGTGAATGGCCCACCTGATCATGTCCACATGCTGTTAGTTCAACCCCGAACGCTCTCGATCGCCACCGTCATGGAAAAGGTTAAAGCCAATTCTTCGGGCTGGGTGAAGGAGCGCTGGCCGGACCGGCACTATTTCGGCTGGCAGACCGGCTATGCAGCGTTTAGCGTCAGCAAATCGCACGTGGAGCAGGTGAAGCGCTACATCTCGAATCAGGAAGAGCATCACCGCAAGGTGAGCTTTCAGGAGGAAGTGCTTACTCTTCTGAAGAAGCAAGGAGTCGAGTACGACCCTCGGTATGTTTTTGTTTAAAGAGATTCCCGATGCCGCCCCTGACGGGGCTGGGGACGTTCCAGGGGGTCGACTCCATTCCCACGGCTTGCGCCGTGGGCTAAAGGACGGCGCCGCTACCGCGGCTTGATCTGGCTCAATAGTCAGATTTACTGCTTGAGACACGAGCATGGCAACTTTACTTGATATTCGGCGTCGCATTCGCTCGGTCAAGAACACGCAGCAGATCACGCGTGCGATGAAGATGGTGGCAACAGCCCGGCTGCGGCGCGCCCAAGACAGCATCTTTAATGCGCGGCCTTACGCCAACCAGATGCTGACATTGCTCGCCAGCCTTGCCGCGCGCACCGAACAGCGCGCCCATCCGCTGCTCGCCGAGCGGCCTATCGAGAAGGTCCTGCTGGTGCTCATCACCGCGGACCGAGGCCTTTGCGGGGCGTTCAACGCCAACCTGATCCGGGCCGCCCAGGATTATCTGAAGGAACGTCGCGACAAGGAAGTCTCGATTATTGCCGTCGGTCGCAAGGGTCGAGATGCCTTCCGCAACCAGCCCCATAAGACGGTCTCGGAGCACATTAACTTGTTTGGGCATCTGCAGTTTTCGCATGCCGAGCAGGTTGCAAAGGAGATCATCGACCTCTACACGGAGCAAAAGGTGGACGCGGTTGACTTCCTCTATAACGAGTTCAAGTCCATTCTGACTCAGCGCGTGATGGTGGAGCGGTACTTGCCAGTCAAGCCGGTGCAGCCAGCGACGGGTGAGGCGCTGATCGACTACATCTACGAGCAGCCCGCGCCGGAAATATTGAACGCCTTGCTTCCGCGCTACGTGGAGATCGAGGTTTACCGCGCCCTGCTCGAATCGCGGGCCGCGGAACTGGCCGCCCAAATGACGGCGATGGATGCGGCCACCAACAACGCCTCCGAATTGATCGACTCGCTCACGCTCCATTTGAATCGCGTGCGGCAGGCGGCGATCACGCGCGAGATCATTGAAGTGGTGAGCGGAGGGGCGGCGACCTAACAGTCGAGAAGTCGAGGAGTCGAAGGTCGAGAGTAAGAGGTTGAAAGTTCAGCAGGAAGAGCAAGAACGTCCAAGGTAGATGATGTGGGAGGAAGGTAATGCAACGCTTTACGGAGCTCAAGGTTTGGCAGCGAAGTCACAAGCTGACCCTTGAAGCTTATCGTGTTACCGCCAGTTTCCCTTCCGCCGAGCGCTTTGGTTTAATATCGCAACTGCGGCGCGCCGCAGCATCTATCCCTACGAACATCGCTGAAGGATCGAAGCGTCAGAGCAACCAGGAGTATGCTCGATTTCTGAATATCGCTGAAGGTTCGCTCGCCGAGACGGAGTACTTGGTGATGCTTAGCCGCGATTTGGGATTCCTGGCGCGCGATTCCTCAGACGAGTTGCTGAAGGAGATTACGGAAATCGCGCGGATGTTGAACGCTCTGAAAAGAAAGGTGGCCGAGCTCGCTGCGACTGCCTAAAAGGAGTCGAGGAGTTGAGAAGTCGAGGAGTCGAGGAGTCGAGGAGTCAAGAAGTCCAGGAGTCGAGAAGTGCTGATGAAGATTCGAGGAGTCGAAGGTCGAGGAGTGACAGCTCATCGCATTTGGAAGTACTAGCTGAGGTCATTCACTCTTCGACCCTCGACTCTCGACTTCTTGACTCCTCGACTTCTCGACTTCTCGACTCCTCGACTCCCATCCCAACGAAGGAATTCGCATGAGTAACGAACAGCACATTGGCAAAGTGGTGGAAATCATCGGCCCGGTGGTGGTGGCGGCGTTTGAGGAGGGGCAGCTTCCGCCCATCTATAACGCCCTGCGGATTACTTCCGAGGGCTTTGATGTTCCGCAACCCATTCAGGTCATCGCGGAGGTCGAACAGCACCTGGGCGAAGGGCGCGTGAAATGCGTGGCTATGGAGCCTACGGAGGGCATGGTGCGGGGCATGAAGGCCATCGACCTGGGGGAACCCATTACCGTACCAGTGGGCAAGGCGACACTCGGCCGTGTGATGAACGTCATCGGCGAACCCGTGGACAAGCTCGGGCCGATTGTGGCGGAAACGCGCTGGCCCATCCACCGCAATCCCCCGTCGCTCGAAGAGCAGAATACCAACCTGGAAATGTTCGAGACGGGGCTCAAGGTGGTGGACTTGCTCGAACCCTATTTGAAAGGCGGCAAGACGGGATTGTTCGGCGGCGCCGGGGTGGGCAAGACCGTCATCATCATGGAGTTGATCAATAACGTCGCCATGAAGCACGGCGGCGTTTCGGTGTTCTCCGGTGTGGGCGAGCGCACCCGCGAGGGTAATGACCTTTGGCTGGAAATGCAGGAGTCTGGTGTTATAGTACCCGGCGACTCGAATAAATCCAAGGCAGCCTTGATCTATGGGCAGATGACCGAGCCTCCGGGGGCCCGACTGCGCGTGGGCTTGACCGGCCTCACGGTGGCTGAATACTTCCGTGACGTGGCGGGCCAGGATGTGCTCCTGTTTATCGACAATATCTTCCGTTTCACCCAGGCGGGCTCGGAAGTCTCGGCCCTGCTGGGGCGCATGCCTTCCGCCGTCGGCTACCAACCGAATCTCTCCACGGAAATGGGCGAGCTTGAGGAGCGCATCACGTCCACCAAGAAGGGCTCCATCACCTCCGTGCAGGCTATTTATGTGCCCGCGGATGACTTGACGGACCCCGCTCCCGCCACGACTTTCTCGCACCTGGACGCAACCACGGTGCTCTCGCGGCAACTGGTCGAAATCGGGATCTATCCGGCCGTGGACCCGTTGGCCTCTACGTCGACCATTCTGGATCCCCGCATCGTGGGCCAGGAGCATTACCGCGTGGCCCGGGCCGTGAAGGCAATCCTCCAGAAATACAAGGACCTGCAGGACATCATCGCCATCCTCGGCATCGATGAGCTTTCGGAGGAAGATAAATTGACGGTGGCGCGGGCGCGCAAAATCCAGCGCTTCCTTTCCCAGCCCTTCCATGTGGCGCAACAGTTCACGGGCCTCGAGGGGCGTTACGTGAAGCTCGAGGATACAATCCGCGGCTTCAAAGAGCTGGTTGAAGGCAAGTACGATGATATTCCCGAGCAGGCTTTTTACATGATGGGCACCATCGAGGAGGCGCTCGAGAGGGCTGAAAAACTTAAGGCGGCAGCATGAAAGAAATTGAGTCATTGAGTCATTGAGTCATTGAGCCATTAAATCAATGACCCAATGACCCAATGACCCAATGGCCCAATGACTCAATGACCCAATCCCATGAGTGATCTTCTTCCCACCGAATTGCAACTGAACATCGTGAGCCCGGACCGGCTGGTGGTGCGCGACTCCGTAAGCGCGGTGACCGTGCCCGGTAAAAATGGATATATCGGGGTGTTGCCCGGCCACGCTCCCCTGCTCACCGAGCTTGTGCCCGGCGACCTCACGTACACGCGCCAAGGTGTGAAGCACTATCTTTACGTAAATTGGGGTTTCGCCGAGGTGCTTCCCGATCGCGTCATCGTCTTGGTCCAGAGCGCCGAACGCGCCGAAGAAATTGACGTTGACCGCGCGCAAAAAGCCAAGCAACGAGCCGAGGAACGCCTGAAAAGGTTCTTGGATCCCGAGATTGACATGGAGCGCGCCCAAAAAGCCCTGAGCCGGGCAATTGCAAGGCTCGAGGCGGCACACCACATTCAGACGTGAACATCCGCATCTACACTACGAGCCGGTGCCCCGACTGCCGCCAAGCCAAGCGCTTTCTGGAGGAACACCAGTTGCCCTACGAGGAGTTTGATATCGAGACGGACCTGCGGGCTGCCAAGTTCGTTAAACACGCCAACGACGGCAAGCGGAAAGTTCCGACCTTCGACCTTGACGGTCGCGTGTTCCCTTGTTCACCTTTTAGCGCTCAAGAGCTGAAGCATAAGCTGGGGTTGTAGTTCGTGGGGGCTCGCTTCCTGATGCAGGTCGGGCGAGTTCAAGCCGTTGAATGCAAAGGATTTACTCAGCTCGGGCTGTCAGCCGTCAGCTTAAAGGGAACAGGGAATAGGACCCCGAAACCTGTTCCCTCGCTCCCTATTGCCTGTTCACTGTGACCTGTTCCCTGTTCCCTGTTCCCTGTTCCCTATAACTTGGCACCTGACACCTAGCACCTGAAACCTGCCCTTCCGCCCCTCGGTGCGAGTCTTTGCGCAAGCTTCGCCACCCCGACGACGGGACGCTCGGGGTTGTTACCTATCAGGTGTGTATGACTTTATTTGGCCATCGGTGGTGTGGTCGTAATTCCGTGGTAGAACCAGAACACGACCATCCCCAACAGCAGTATCACCCAGACTGCCCCCAGGGCGCGGATGGGAAGGTCGAGCTTGTGGATCTTCATCTCGCTAACCTTCTGTGTCTCAATGGCTTGCTCTTCCTTCGCGTCACCACTCAGGGGGATCCAGTCCGATTCTTTCTTGGTAATCCGGGAACGGTAGAAAACCAAGCCAAAGAAAGGGATGGTGACCAAACCCCACGCTGCAATGAGTGCAACCATAGTGTCCATTATTTACCCCCGCGGGAGTCAGGCATCCTGTCGCTGCGCAAAAGCCTGGCTCCCTTAGGCGCAGAGCAACCAGGGTTCCAACGTTGAGTCATCCCTCCGTTGAATTGCTGATTCGTTGAGAGCTGTCAGCCGTCCTTGACCGGTAGCGGCAGGCTTCCTATACTCAGTCGTGGAGGCGAACCGTGGGGTTCATGTGCCTACCCGTCGTGACTGCCCCGAGAGGAACATGAAGGAGTTCGCGAAAAGCCGCGGACCTCAAGTGCGGAGGTCCGCGCTACCTGCCTTAGTGAAGCCTCGCGTTGTCCCGCCGCTTCATGAGCGGTTTTCTCCAGCGGTGCTGGCTAATCACGCTTACCTGAAGGCGGTGCGGGATTGCTCTCATGGGGTTCCACTGACCATCGCGTTGGAACGTCATGAGGGCTTCGTTTCTGTTTACAAGACCGAGTGCTTCGATGAAAGCCACGAGGCCTCGCGATTCAACCTCCCCTTTGCGGAGCGACTGGTGAAAATGCTTCTCTGGAAGCACGGCGGATGGAGGATCGTGGTGGGCGGACCGCGCAGCGTTGGTGAGCATATCCGTCAGACCTATTCTCCGCAAGGTGCACGCGCTTTCGACGCTGAGTTCATGGGCGGAGTGTACGAACGGCCGTTCACGGTGGAGATTACCAGCCCCGAACAAGCCCCTGAGCCATCGGAGGGTTCCATGGCCCTGGGGAGGCATCTCGACGGCTGCCGCATTGGATTCGACCTGGGCGCCACGGACCGGAAAGTGGCAGCAGTGATCGACGGAGAAACTGTTTTCACGGAAGAAGTGGTCTGGGATCCCCACCACGCCGCTGACCCCAGCTATCATTACAACGAGATCATGGCGGGGCTCGAGTCTGCCGCCAAGCATCTTCCGCGCGTCGACGCCATTGGCGGCAGCTCGGCCGGAATTTACATCAACAATCGCCCGCGGGTGGCTTCCCTTTTTCGGGCGGTACCCCGAGAACTTTTTGTGACCAGAGTTGTGAACCTCTTCCTCGACATGAAGCACGCTTGGGGGGGGATTCCCTTCGAGGTGGTCAACGACGGGGAAGTAACAGCGCTCGCCGGCTCAATGTCACTTCAGGATAACGCCGTGCTGGGGATAGCTCTTGGCTCGAGTGAGGCCGGAGGTTACGTCACCGAAACCGGTGAGCTTACCACTTGGTTGAACGAACTAGCCTTCTGCCCTGTGGACTATGACCCCGCGGCTCCCGTCGATGAATGGTCGGGTGATCGGGGTTGCGGGGCGCAGTATTTCTCACAGCAGGCGGTCTTTCGGCTGGCTGGCGAGGCTGGGATCAATTTGGACGAGCGCCTCGGTCCCGCGCAGAAACTCAAACCGATTCAGGAAATGGCCCATAACGGGGAGGCGCGAGCCAAGCAGATCTTCGAGACCATTGGCTGTTATCTGGGATATGGAATCGCGCACTATGCCGACTTCTATGAGCTCCGCAATGTATTGATTCTCGGCCGCGTGACGTCGGGTGAGGGTGGGAACATTATTTTGAGGCGCGCCCGGGAAGTGCTGCAGAACGAGTTCCCGGAACTGGCGCAAGGAATCAGGCTCCGGCTCCCTGATGAAGCGACCCGGCGTGTCGGCCAAGCGGTGGCTGCGGCTAGCCTGCCAGCCCTGGCGGTTAGGGAATAGGGAACAGGAATTAGG
>JBAVYG010000599.1:0-11037 GCA_049698675.1 Terriglobia bacterium | reverse complement strand
CGGATCAGGTTTTTTCAGGGGAAAGCTGTCGCCGCCATAGATCTCAAAAAAGTGCGGGGCGAGTCCCAGCCCGGAAATTATGGCGCGGCTGAAGCGAGTGGGCTTGTTCGTCAGGATGGCCAGCTTTCGATTCCCGAGTTCCTCCAGAGCTTCACGAACCCCTGGGTAGGCGACCGTGTTATCGAGCAAGTGGCGGCCATAATAATCCAAAAAGAATGCAAGCCCCTTCTCCACATCGCCGTCGGGGGCTTTATCTCCCAGCGCCCGCTTGACCAGAACGGTCACGCCGTGGCCCACATGGGACGTGACGACTTCGAGAGGCAGAGGGCCGAGCCCCATATGCTCCCGCATTGCATTAATGCTCAGGGCCAAGTCATTCTTGGTGTCTGCGAGCGTGCCGTCCAAGTCGAAGACGACCAGTTGGATTCCCGGCAGGGTGCGCCTGTACGTTGTCATCATCATTCCGTCCGTTCACGACCCTAGCGGAGTGGCTTCTGACTCCGGCTCCAGCGCCCGAAGCACGAGCGCCGCTTCCTCTGCTGAAATCGGGTTGAAATAGAATCCCTCACTGCCCAAATACCGGCGTTCGCCCTCGACATCAGGGTGGAGTTCGATGTGCCAGTGGAAGTCGTCTGGCACTGTGTTCCACCAATCCTTGGTCGGCTTGTGCGCTTCGAGGTTGGGCTCGGTGTGGATGACGAGGTGCAAGATCATGGAAATCTTTTCAATCCTCTGAAGGCAAGTCTTCAAAAAGGCACCGAGCGACTTCACGCGGGCCGGCTCCGCCAGATCCTTTTCAAATGAAGAGGAGTGCTGTATCGGCAGCAACCACAATTCGTACGGCGACCGCGAAGCGAAGGGACAGACTGCGACAAAATCCTCATTCTGGTCCACCACCCGCTTCCCCTCCTCAATCTCCTGTTGAATGCAGTCACAAAAAAGGCAACGTTCTCTCCTCAGGAAATGCAATTTGCTCCAGCGGAATTCAATCTCCAGGAATTGCGGCAGAACCGGCGAGGCCAACACTTGAGAGTGGCTATGACCGTGTTCGTTCCGGGCCGCAAGCCCTTGGTCCTTGAAAACAGAAACGTAGCGAAGCCTGGAGTCTCGCTTGAGGTCCAGGATGCGATCACGATAAAGGGCGATGCATTCTTCCACTTGCAGGAGCGGAAGTTCCGCCAGCGTCACTCCGTGTCGCGGAGTCTCAACCACGATCTCGTGTGCGCCAACAGGGTTCATGCGGTCGAACATGCCCACGGCCCGGCGGTCTTCTCCACCCTCGACGAGAAAGATGGGAGCGCGATCATGAAACACCCTGGCGCTCCAGGCGCCATTGGCGTCTCTCAGCTCCTGAATCGGCCGGGGCGTGAAATGCTCATTTCCCGGACAAAAGGGGCAAATGGCTTCCGCATCGTTGAAATCCGCCATCACCCGCCTTCTTCCGGTCACCACCCATCGGTGAGCAGCCGGGTCGAGTCGAAGTTCAGCCATTGTCTTTGCCTCTTTGTTGGGTTTCTTCCATAGAGTCAGAAACAGTATCTGGCCTGAAGTTGCACCCTTGACGGTAAGGACGAGAAGCTCGCAACCCGTTAGTTTAGTCCCAAACGTTCCATGCGTCATCCCACGAATAATAATGGCGTCCCGCCGCGGCCGGATCAGGACGCCAGTGGGACAACTCTCTTCAGCGATGTGCTACATTACAGATTTCTCGACGGCTCAGCGCCGGTGTGATAACTTCACAATCTTACAGACGGAGACAGCTCATGGCTGAGATTCATCCCTTTCGCGCGCTTCACTACAACCCATTACGGATTCAGGAGCTTTGGAGAGTGGTGACGCAGCCTTACGATAAGATCTCTCCGGAGATGCAATCGCGCTACTACCGTTGCAGCCCCTTCAACCTCGTACGCGTGATACGGGGCCAGCATCACGCTGACGACAATTCCCAGGACAACGTTTACCTCCGCGCTGCGCGGCATTACCGCCAGTGGATCGAAGATCGCATCCTGGTTTCGCAGGCGGAACCCGCGATCTACCCCTATGACCAGGAGTATGAGGTTCCGGGCTGGCCAGGAAGCAAGAAAGTACGTCGCGGCTTTATCGCCCTTTGCCAGCTGGAGGATTACTCGCAGAGGATCGTTCACCCGCATGAGGAGACTCTCTCGGCGCCCAAGACCGACCGGTTGGAGCTATTGAAGGCCACTCGCGCCCATTTTGGGCAGATCTTTGTGCTTTACAGCGACCCTACCGGACTAGTTGAATCCCTATTGGCGGAGGAGGCGCAACAGAAACCGTGGGAGCAAGTCAGCGACGAACACAACACGCTGCATTCCGTGTGGCGCATCACTGAGCCGCGGGCAATCGAGCCAGTGGTGGCGGCAATGGCGGCCAAGAAACTTGTCATTGCCGACGGCCACCACCGGTACGAAACCGCGCTCGCTTATCGGGATTACTGCCGAATCCAGGGAATCTCCGATAACCGGGCTGATTACGTGATGATGACCTTCATCCGAATGGAGGCCGACGGCCTTACCATCCTGCCCACTCACCGCCTCGTTCACAGCCTGCCGGCTTTCAATTGGGCAGGGTTCTTATCCCAGGCCCGTTCGATCTTCGATGCGGAAGAGTTCGCGGACCAAAGCGACATCCACGACTGGGCCAAGCGCTTCCTTGAAACCCTGGCCCGAGCGGGGCGCGAAGGGCCGGCGTTCGGCGCTTACGCTGGACCCGGGAAGCTGGCCCTTCTCCGCCTGCGCAGCGACTTCAACTTGGACGGCGCCCTGAACGACCTTCCCCCAACCCTCCGCCGGCTCGACGTCATACTGCTGCACCGCCTGATTCTCCAGCAGATCCTCGGCATCGACCCTCAGGCTGTGCGCGAGGAAAAGAACCTGACCTATTGTCGGGAATTTCCTGCTGCGGCTGCGGAAGTTGCAGATGGCGAAGCGCAACTCTGCCTTCTGCTGAACCCCACTCCGGTGGAGGCGGTGCGAGACAATGCCCTGGCCGGACTGGTGCTTCCGCAGAAGTCCACCGACTTTTACCCCAAGCTACTCTCGGGACTCGCCATCTACTGGCTGGATAACCCGGCGGGAATGTGAAGGGCAGTCCGCAGGATTAGGTGGTCAATTGTCCGTGGCCCGTGGTCAGTTGTAGAAGACGATGCCAACAGCGTATATCTTGTTGCAACGGACGACGGAGGACTGGCTGCTCCGTTGTCCGTCGTGAAAACTGCGGCTCGCTACGCGCCATTTACAACGGACCACTGACGACGGACGACTGCTCTTCAGGCACCGAAGGAGGTTACAGCCTCTGCGACGCTATTGAACACTTCGAACACTGTGACAAGTTTAGTGATATTTAATTGCTCGCGAAACCTCTTAGTGAGGTTTGCCAGCTTCATGCCGGCTCCCTGGCTCTGCGCGGAAGTGTAGCCAGCGACCAGTGTGCCCAGGCCGGCGCTATCAATGTAGCTGACATTCCCAAGATCCAGCACCAGGCGCTTCTTTCCCTGGGCCAGGAGATCCTTGATCTTCGTGCGGAGTTGATTGCTCTCTTCGCCTAGCGTCACGCGCCCGGACAACTCCAGCACCGTGACCCCGCTGGTTTCTTTCTCAACAATTTGCAACGCCATAATCGGCCTCCTTGATATGCATCCTACAGTCCCCGCCCCCTGCAACGCGCTCGGGACTCGCTTGCCTCCCCTCCTGAGCGCCTCCTTCGGGGCACAAACCTGCTCATTGCGGTGTCACAGAAATCTCGAGCCGCGTTGCAGCGCGGCCCTCAACGTAATCCTGCCCTCCCGCAACGGCGCCAGGAAGTTCCAGATTCTACAGAGGATTTTGGGGAAAGTAAAGTGGGACGGGGATTTTTGTCGCAGCAAAGTGAGAAGATCTTGTTCTAGCAAAGTAGAAACTTCCGGTTGTTGTAGGTCAAGCTGGAGGGATGAGAGAACAGGAACTTTGCATGACCCAAAAAGATCGGGATCGATTGAAGGTGTTGCATGAAGTGGAAAAAGGTCAGCTGACGCAGAAGGAGGCAGGTCTGCAGTTGAAGCTGAGCGAGCGCTGGGTGCGGGATCTACTGAAGCGCCTGGGGAAGGAGGGAGACGGAGGGATTCTGCATCGGCTGCGGGGGCGGGCATCGAAGCGGCGTATTGCCGAGGCGGTACGGGAGAAAGCGGTGCGGTTGGTGAAGCGGGAGTATCACGACTTTGGTCCGACGCTGGCGACGGAGTATCTGGCGGAGAAGCACCAGGTGAAAATGAGCCGAGAGACGCTGCGGAAGTTGCTGATGGAGGCGGGGGTGTGGAAGCGCAAGCGGCGGCGGGTGGAGGAGGTGCACGTCTGGCGGGCGCGGCGGGCTTGCTGGGGGGAGTTGGTGCAATGGGACTCGTCGGATCACGACTGGTTAGAGGGTCGAGGCCCGAGACTCTGGTTGCTGGCCATGATCGACGACGCCACTAGCCGAGTGCTAGCGCGCTTCGCGGAGCATGACACGACGGAAGAGAACTTCCGCTTGCTCGGGAACTACCTGGAACGCTGGGGGCGCCCGGTGGAGTTGTACACTGACAAGGATAGTATGTTCACGGTCAACCGGCCGCTGAGGGAGGCGGAGGACGAGGCTTGGCCAGAGGCTTTAACGCAGATCGGGCGGGCACTTCGAGAGCTGGGGATCGGCTGGGTGCCGGCCCATTCGCCACAGGCCAAGGGGCGGGTGGAGCGCTTCTTCGGGACGGCCCAAGACCGCTTGGTGAAAGGCCTGCGCAAGGCCGGGGCGCAGACCTAGGAGGAAGCTAACCACTACCTGCAGCTAGAATACTTGCCGCAGTGGAGTAGCCGGTTCACCATCGAGCCAGCGAACCCCACCGACGCGCATCGTCCCCTGGGGGCGGAGCACGATCTGGCGGCCATCTTGAGCCACGTGGAGGACCGGGTGGTGGCCAACGACTATACGATCCGCTACGACAAGAAAATCTACCAGATTGCTCGCAGCGAGATTCGCTCGGGTTTGCGGGGAGCGACGGTGCGGGTGGAGGAGCGGCTGGATCAGAGTGTGTGGGTGCGGTTCCGGGAGCGTTACCTGACGGTGAGGGTGTGCGCAACCCAATCCAAGGCTCCTGTTCCTGCGCCGGTTCCGAAGCTCCGACCATCCTCACCCGCCCAGCCCGAGAGCACTTGGATGAAAGGCTTCAGCCTGCGCAGCAGCCCCCCACTCTGGAAAATTATCCAGGAGGAGCAGGGAAGCGCAGGGGCCGGGGGGAGGGACCGGTGAGGCGCGTAGTGGGCGCTAACCTCAGTCGCCCTACGGGCTCCTTCGGTTAGCGCCCACCGGAACTTCTTACTTTGCTAAGAACCGGAGGTTCTTACTTTGCGTTGACAGACGTTTTCCGCAGGAAGCGGCTGGCGCCCTCGGCTGGGCCGGGCGAGCAGGGGCTTAGATACTCCACTGACCTACTGGTAGCGCAATGCTGAACATTCCCAAGGTCGGTTTGGCGAATGGTGAGAAAAGAATGGTGCGGAGGGCCGGAATCGAACCGGCACGTCCCGTGAGGGACAAGGGATTTTAAGTCCCTTGCGTCTACCAGTTCCGCCACCCCCGCACATGCACCAGAAAGAACTTAGCACGCTACGCTTTTTCACTCAAGCCCCCCGGTGTCCATACCGCAACTCTAAGATTCACTATTTTCGCCTTCTTCCTGCCAAATGTGCAATCCGTTCTTCGCCCCAGTAACGCCGAATCGAGGGCCTACAGAGGAGTGGCATACATACCGAGGCTACAGACGAGAGCTGATCTGAAGGCTCTTATTCTGGCGAGCCGTGGCTGCTGGCCTCCTGCTCGTCTGCGCCAGGGCGACCTCCACAGGGCTCGCCACAGACATGCCGGATTCGTGAGACCGCGGCGCGATTTGAGAGCCTGCTTTACAAACTTGATGATCGCAAAAGATGCCGCTTGGTGGAAGGACTTATCAGGTGCGGCGGGCAACGGGCTCCGACACATGAAGAGCCTCCGGCAGCACGAGTTGGCGTGTTATCGCGCTTTGATTTCGGTCCAGTACCGATCGTAAAGTTGCGCGACGGAGCCGATATCGCGCATGAACTCGCAATGGACCAGGGACGCGGGGTTGGGAAAGACGGCGGGATTGCGCAGGAGCCAGGGTTCGATATCTTTCTGATCGTATCGATTGGGAGTGTTAAAACCCGAATCGTTCACGAAGAGCGCGGCGACCTCGGGACGGTGGAAATAGTTGATGAACGCTTCCGCCAGCTCCTTGTGCCGAGCCTGGCGCGGGATGCAGGTGCAATCGACGGAAATCGTGCAGCCTTCTTTGGGAATAATGTACCGGAGGTTCGGCGCGTCGCGCATCACGAAGGTCATGTTGCCGTTGTAAGCTTGCGCGATCCAGGCATCACCGGCGGCGAGGTCCTCTTGGAAGTTGGAGCTGTTATACCCCTTCACGAGAGGTTTCTCGCCGAGAAGCAGATCGCGCGCCTGCCGGATTTCGTCGGGGTTGGTGGAATTGAGCGAATAACCAAGTTTCTTGAGGGCCATGCCGAAGACTTCGCGCGTGTCGTCGAGCAGAAGGATGTGGCCCGCGTAACGAGAATCGAACAACACCGACCAGCTCTCCACATTCTCCTTGACCAGGTCGGCGCGGTAGGCGAGGCCCGTGGTCCCCCAAGCGTACGGCACCGAATAATTGTTGTGGGGATCGAAGGGAAGGCCCAGGAAGCGGCTGTCGATGTTGGCCCAAGCGTTGGGCAGCTCGGGTTTGTCGAGCGGGGCCAGCAATCCCTGCCGGATGAGGACCTCGACCATGTAATCGCTGGGGACCACCAAGTCATAGCTGACGTTGCCCGCCTGGAGTTTTGCCAGCAAGGCTTCGTTCGAGTCGTAGAGGTCGTAGTTGACCTTGCAGTGGAACTCGCGTTCAAACCCCTGAACCAGCCGCGGGGAGATGTACGAGGACCAGATGTAAATGTTCAGTTGCGGGAGGTTTTGGCCGGAGGGCCAGGTGCGGGCGACGACCGGAGCCAGCATGAGCAGGAAAACTGCGCTGGTGCTCAACACCGCGGCCCGCACTTTCATGGCGCCGCGTTCGAGACGTTGCGCGATGTAGACCAGGGGAATGGTCGCCGCCAGGATCACCGTGGAAATGGCGTTGATCTCCGGCGTGACCCCGCGCTTCAGCCGCGAATAAATTTCCAGCGGTAAGGTCGTGGAGCGAACTCCCGCCACAAAGGAAGTGATCAAGTAATCGTCAAACGAGGTGGTAAAAACCAGCAAGGCCGCAGCGAGGATAGCCGGGGCTGCGATGGGGAGGGTGATGCGGAAAAATGTGGTCCATTCGTTCGCCCCCAAGTCGAGCGCGGCCTCTTCAATCGAGCGGTCCATGCCCGCCAGACGCGCCCCCACCACAATGATCACGTAAGAAATGCAAAAGGTGATATGAGCAATGATGACGGTGGAGAGGCTCAACTGCATGCGCAGCAGGCTCAAGAAGATGACAATCGCCACTGCCATGACGATTTCGGGGATGACGAGAGGAAGGTAGACGATTCCATCCAGGATGGTCTTGGCGCGCCGGCGAAGGCGCGGGAAGACCAGCGCCCCCATGGTCCCGAACACCACGCACGCCAGGGTGGCAGCGCCGGCCACCAGGAGGCTGTTCAGCATCGACTGGATGATTTGTTGGTCGCGCCAGAGTAGCACGTACCACTCATCGGTGAAGCCCATCCAATGCGCGGAAAGGCGCGAGCGGTTGAATGAAAAGACCATCAGGACGATGACCGGCGCATAGAGAAAGAGGTAAACCAGGGTGGTTGCCGAAGCGAGCCCCAAACCCTGCTGCCGTGGACGGGGCATTAGAGAATCTCCCGCGTGACGCGTTCGGCGCGGCGCGCGCCCGTCCAGAGCAGCACCAGGACCACAAAGGTCAACAGAAAGGCCACCGCCGAGCCAAAAGGCTGGTCGCGCACGGAGGCGAACTGGTTTTGAATAAGGTTGCCCACCATGATCGTCCGCGCCCCGCCCAGCAGGTCCGGAGTGATGAAGGCTCCGACCGAGGCGATGAAGACCAGCACCCCTCCCGCGCTGAGTCCCGGCAGAGAGATGGGCAGAGTGATCCTGCGGAAAGTTTGCCATCGGTCGGCGCCCAAATCCTGAGCGGCTTCGAGGAGGATGGGGTCGAGTTTTTGAAGCACCGCATAGAGAGGCAAAATCATGAAGGGAAGCTCGCCGTAAACCAAGCCAATAAAAACCGCCAGCGGCGTGTAGAGCAAGCGCAGGGGCTCGTGCGTAAGGTGAAGGGCCAGGAGAGTTGTGTTCACCACGCCTTCCGTGCGCAGGATGACCATCCAGGCGTAAGTCCGTATCAGGAAGCTCGTCCAGAAAGGAATCACCACCAGCATCAACAGCGCGGATTTCCACCGGCCGGAGACTTTAAGGGCCAGGGTGTAAGCAACGGGATAGCCGAGCAGCATGCAAAGCGCCGTGGTGAGCAGCGCCATCCAGAACGAGCGCCAGTAAACTCCAAGATAGAGAGGCTGAAAAGCGCGCCAGTAATTCGATAATCCCAGGGCCCATTCGATAGTACCGTAAGGCGAGCGCCGGGCGAAGCTGACCGCCAGAAGATACGCCAGCGGGAGAAGAAAAAAGCCAACCAGCCAAACCAAGCTTCCTGAGAGGAGGGTGGCCGCGCGGATGGTGGGGCGTTGGCGGAAGAAGCGAAGAAAGGGCTCGGTTCTCGAGGCTGCTGGCGGTTTGATTTGCTGGCTCATGTCTTGGCAGGTGAGAATAACGGAAGGTCTCGATGCATGTCAAACGTCTGTGAAGCGCGCGCTGTCGAGTTGGGTGTATCCTAGCATTGTGCGGGAAAAAGTCCATGACGGTATCCTCGCGGTCGTAGCCGTGGCCGAACTGCTCTTTGAGGGAAACCCAAGGAATAAAACCGGGCTCGCCGCGGGCCACGCGGTGCAGCCGCTGAGCCAGCCAGGTGTAAATGGCGAGGGCCATGGCGCTGTGCGACAGAAACAGAGGGGAGCTCAAACCTCTTCGAGGTAAATTCCCATCTACAAACCTATCAACTACGGTTTTTGGGATCATCAGCCAGCTCCGGCAACCACTTGCCATAAAGTCGCAAATGCTCTCTGGCCATCCCGCTGGCGACAAGCTGCTTCCTGCAGTTTTCCAACGCGCACAAGTATTGTTTGTCGTTTCCGCTCATTTTGAAGGCCAGACCGATGCAATATTGCGCGACCAAGTGTCCAGGATGACTTATTAGAATGTCCTCGAACAGTTTTATGGCTCGACCATATCGGCCAATTCGCAGATTGTAGTTCTCTATGAAATTGATCCGGATATTCGCCTCTCCGACCATTCGCTTCAGTTGCTCTGCTGGCACTTCCGTGGTGTCGAACTGCCTCTCATTGAAAAAGGACTCATCCCAGTTGAATGTTTCATCGATGTCGCCGCGATCCAGCATTTGATGATACATCTCAGTTCCTACCAGAGGCGCCGCAATATTGAATTTGCTCCAGTCGGTTGGAATCGAAGCCGCAAAATCAAACGTCTCTTGAATTTGTTCCACGGTCTCGCCGGGAAAGCCGACTACGAAATAGGTACGCACCCAGACACCAGCATCGCGGCAATCCTGGATTACTCTCCGTGCCCGCGAGAGATCGCAGTTCTTCCTGATGATATGCTTCTGAACGTAGGCTGACCCTGACTCAACCGCTATGTTGGCCAAGGTCATCCCCATCTTGACCATCGCATCGATAACGTCTCTGTCGAGGGTGGCCACCGATAGGCCATTGGGAAACTGAAAGCGCATATCCTTCCCGAAACGGTCTGAAATTGCGTTGCACAGTTCGATGATCCGTGCTTTCTTCACAGAAAAAAGATCGTCCTCTGGAGTGACCATGTTCACCCGATATCGATTGCGGAGAATCTCGAGTTCGGCAACGACATTCGCCACGCTACGGTAGCGCATTTTGCGGCCATGGACGGTCCATGAAGAGCAGAAGGTGCACAGGAATGGGCACCCCCGAGTCGTCATAATCGTGGCTTCCCGATGTTCCTCGATCGCGTCTAAGGTTCGTGCAAACCCGCAATGTACATATTCTTCCATGGGAATCAGATGCCACGCCGGGAAGGGGATGAGGTCGAGATCGTCAATCACCTCCGCTGACTCCATGGTCGTACACTCCGCGCCAGCTTTCCGTGGCTGCATTTCCTCTTGCTGGAGGGATTGGATGATTGGCAGCCCTGAAAGCAGACGCGCCTCGAAGGCAGCTAACTTCCGACGGCCGTATATACCATTGATTTCTTCGCAGTCATCACCGCGCACTAAACTCATTACCAGATTAGATATGATGGACTCGGCCTCACCTCGGCAGACGTAGTCGATCGAGGGCATGGCGGGCAGTGAAGGAACGGCATTGGTGGCGTGCATGCCCCCAACGACGACTGGAACCCCGGGCCAGCGACGCTTGACCCCATCAGCAATATGTCCTGAAGTCTTGTGGGATGTCGAAAACAGGATTGATAGACCAACGAAATCGGGAACGAAGTCTTTGGGCGCCAGCCTCTGTAAGTAGTAATCCACAAATGCGTCGATGCCGGCAAACCAAATCGTCGGGTCACCGGCAACCTCATTCAAGGCCTTGGCAAGATCGATTACATGGATGTTTACGCCCTCGATTTCCTTCTCCAAAACCGCTGACAGATACAAGATGCCCATCGGCATGGGGACCGCCTGACGCACGAAGTTAGTAATATCCCGCTGTCTGTTTTCGAGCAAAAGGCCCACATGGTTGTAGGGCATCGACGGAGGATTGATGAACAATACCTTCGGACTCGGCATCACCTGATTTCCCTTCTTCCGATTTCTATCAATCCGTTATGAAATGGCTCGATACTCACTTTGCAGCATAGCTCGTGGTTATTGAGTCCGCCATTAAAAAAGCGGGTAGCCACGGTCAATCGTCCTGTTATTGTCCGGCGTCAACTATTTCTTCTCCTTGACAACAATTATTT
>JBAVYG010000598.1:0-2624 GCA_049698675.1 Terriglobia bacterium | reverse complement strand
GTGCTGGTCATCGTGATTTGCTTTTGCCGGTGCGCTGGGGCCGCCTCGAAGGCGGTGTGGCAGATTGGCAAATTCGATCAGTCATCCGGCGAGTTCAATCAAGGCGAGGTGCGGCCACCTGTCTTTGCTTCCGCTCACCCCAAGAGCGATGTGCTTTACATCGTCGGAAAGAGTAAGCCGGCAACCGACTGGCCCGCTTTTCAGCCCGGTTCGGCAAATGGAGGGGCTGAGTTTCGGCCGCATCCCTATACGATCCAGTTTGATTTGTCCGAAGCTCCGCGGGGCCTCTGTCGGTTTCTTCCCATGGCTTCAGGTTCTCCGTCAAGCCGTTTCAGATCGTCACGGTGCGTTTGGAGGGGGCAGCAGGTCTGAAGTGACTCGGAAAGAGCTTACTGTTATCTAATAACTTACGCGCGCGATACTGGCCCCTTCGGGATTATTTCACATCCGAGGCAGGCTGTGCGCCACCCCCGTTCAGAATTCGGATGCAACGGGCATCGGTCTGTTTCCGGTTTCAGGAACCTCACCCAGCACTTGCCCCAGTTCCTCATCGTTGATTTCGGCAATATCATCTTCCACTCGCTGCACCACCTCCGTGGCATAGGGAATAAAGTGGTGCCCGGCGATCAGGATGGTACAGCCGACCCAGATCTTCGCGGGGTCTGTCGAACACCGGGTAACGAGTCGAAGCAAGTATTTCCAATATGCCCGGCGGTAGGAAGACCTCAGGCCTTGATGCCAGATCGAACGGAGCATTATTTTGGCTATATCGACCCAACCCGGCTGCTGGGCAGGCCGCTGGCAATTCCTGGTCTGCCAGAACTGGAGAGAACGCCACGCGCGTTCGTAGTATTTTGTCGGATCATAAATTGAGGTAAGTGTTTTTTGAAAACCCTTCAACAGAACGAGGGGCGGGAGAACTGTCTGGAAGTTCGGCGGCGTGCAGTCACTATTGTGCACGCTCAATTCGGTCAAGCGTCCCTCTTTCTTCATTCGGTCGTAAAGCGCGGTTCGCGGCACCGCGTGCAAAAAATTTATCATAGCCCAGGGGATAGCTGCGCGCTCAATGAAGAGAATCTGCTGCTCGAAGATGTCTTGGGTGTCGGAGTCGAATCCGAGGATGAATCCACCCGTAACCCACAGACCGCCCCGTTGCAGAATCTTGATGGACTCAATTGGATCTTGTGACAGGTTCTGGAGCTTTTTCGCCTCTGCCAGGGACTGCTTCGAAGGACTTTCAATCCCCACAAAGACATGCAAGAAGTTCGCCTTGACCATGGCTTCGATCAGCGCTGGATGCCGCGCGAGGTCCATAGACGCTTCGGTATAGAAAGCCAGCGGATAGCCATGAGCTTGCTGCCACTTTTCCAACTCTCGAGCCAGCTCGAGAGCAAGCCGGTGATTGCCTATGAAATTGTCATCAACAATAAACACCTGCTTTTTCCATCCCAGTTTCAGGAGCGCGTCCAGTTCCGCCAGGATTTGCTGAGGACGCTTGGTTCGAGGCTTTCGTCCGTAAAGCACGATGATGTCACAGAACTCACATTGAAAGGGACAGCCGCGAGAAAACTGAATGGCCATCGAGGCGTAGAAGCCAGTCTTCAGAAGGTCAAAGCGCGCCACCGGAGTCTTAGTAAGGTCGGGCTTGTCTTCAATCGTATAGAGCCTTCTGGCCGACCCTTCTTCAAGGTCTTTAGCGATCGCGTCAAACACCTCATCCGGCTCGCCCACCACGACATGATCGGCCAACTCCAGCACTTCGTCCGGTTCGCTGCTCGGATAGGGTCCGCCCACCATCGTACGTCGCCCGAGGCGGCGGGCGCGGGCGAGGACCTCCTCGAGCCCTTTTCGCTGGACTCGCATGCCGCTCACCATGACGAGGTCCGCCCAGAGGATGTCGGCATCACTTAAGTCTTCCACACCTTGGTCAATCAGGCGAATGTCCCATTCCTTAGGACATAACGCGGCTATCGTGATGAGCCCCAAGGGCGGGATGACGACCTTTTCACGGAGGAGCCGCATCATGCCCGTGAATGTCCAAAAGGAATCCGGGATTTTGGGCCAGACCATCAGGGTCTTGATTCGTTTGCCGAGAGCAGGAAAAGCGGGAACAGCCTCGGGCTGTAATGAACATTCTTGGTTCATGCATCACCTATCCGATGCATCGCTAGTCTCAGGATGAGTTAATAATGCTGGTACGCTACCGGCTGGGGATCATACCACATCCCGATCTTTTGACGGGTGAAGTTTCGATCTCAGCGGTTGGTGTGCAGACCTTCTGAAGTCTGCGCGCCGAGGGGCGCATCACAGAACCCCATAGATGTTGGCGGTAAGGGCAGCTCGAAGGGCGAATCACTGGCGCGTCCGGAATCATATATCGATCCGTTTCACATTTCTCCGACTGAGGTACCAGCATGGACTGTAGCCGAAGTGGGGAAACAGGGAGTGAACGCATACCTGGTTTTCCGGCGCGAGGAACATGAACTCGGTTTTGTGGCTCTTCAGGCCCACAGCATAATAGCGCTGGATTTTCACCACTCCGAATTGGCTACGGCTCTTCGGGATCCTGTAGCGAACTGAGAGATAGTCACCGAGGTACAGAATGAACAACGACAGCCCTATGA
>JBAVYG010000597.1:0-5547 GCA_049698675.1 Terriglobia bacterium | reverse complement strand
GAACCCTACCCTTCTTGACCTCCAGACTCTCCGTGGTTTCGGGATCCTCGACGAGAATCCACTCTGAGTCGAATTTTTCATGGATTTCGACCAGCGACATTACTTCGTTCATCGTTACCCCTCCGTTGAGGCGCGACGGGTTACAAGCGATTGATTACACTGGCAAGATACCCCGCCCCGAAACCGTTATCAATATTCACGACGCAGACGTTGGGAGAGCAGCTATTGAGCATGCCGAGCAGCGCCGCGACGCCTCGGAAGCTGGCGCCATATCCCACGCTCGAGGGGACGGCGATGACGGGCGCGCTCACCAAGCCGGCCACCACGCTGGGCAGCGCGCCCTCCATACCCGCCACGCAAACGATTACGCGCCCCTCGCGCAGGTGCCGGCTCTCCCCCAACAGCCGATGAATGCCTGCCACGCCAACGTCGTAGAGCGGCTCGACGCGATTCCCCATGATATCGGCGGTGACGAGCGCTTCTTCCGCAACCGGGATGTCAGAGGTTCCCGCGCAAACCACCACGATTTTCCCTTTGCCTCGAATCTTGCGCTCGCGGCGGAACGTGATGGCCCCGCAGAGTTCTTGGAACTTCGCCGTCTTATCCAGTTTCCTCACACGCTCAAACAGCCCCGCGTCGCCACGTGTGATCAGGATGTTGTGCCGGTTCAGCAGCATACGACGAACAATTCCTTCCACGTGGGCAGGGTCCTTACCACGGGCGAAAATCACTTCCGGGAATCCCTGGCGAAGGGATCGGTGATGGTCGATCTTGGCATAACCCAGGTCTTCGTAGGGCAGGTTGCGCAGGCGCTCGAGCGCCCCTTCCACGCTCAGCTTCCCTCGCCGGACCTGCTGGAGCAGTTTGGTGATTTCTTCAGGAGTCAATCTCTCCTCCCATGCCTTCATCTTGCAGCAGTCAGTATATCAGGTGCAAGGCGGCCGCACACGTTCTTGACTTCGGGAAAGACACTCACTAACATCCCTTTGATGCTCCCCTCGGAATCATCCCTCGGCAAAAGCGTGATCCTCGGAGTGACAGGCGCCAGCGGGGCCATTTTCGCCCGCCGGATGTTCCAACTGCTCGAGGCGGATAAGCGGGTGGCGAGAATACACTTGGTTATCTCCGGCAGTGGGCTCAAGGTCATGCGTGAGGAACTGGACCTGGATGTTACGCGATCCTCGGAAATCCCCTCTGCCCTGGCCGGTCAGCCCGTGACGAAGACCGTTTACTTGCTGGATTCTGACGTCGGCGCCAGCATCGCCAGTGGGTCGTATCCCGTAGATGGCATGGTGGTGATTCCCTGCACCACCGGCTGCCTGGCGCAAATCGCCAATGGCATTTCTGAGACGCTCATCGAGCGTGCCGCAGACGTTTGCCTGAAGGAAGGTCACAAGCTTGTGCTGGCGGTACGCGACACCCCCTTCAGTCGGATTCACCTGAAGAACATGTTGCGTGCCCAGGCCGCAGGCGCAACGATTTTTCCCATCATTCCTTCGTTCTATCACCGGCCAAAGACGATCGACGATCTCGTCACCCAATTCTGCTGCCGGGTACTTGCGCTCCTGGGGCTCGAACAGGCGGACCAATTCCGATGGATGGGAGAGAAGCTAGGGGCTGGGGGCTAGGGGCTGGTTAACTTTGCCATTTGCCCTTTGCCTTTTGCCATTTGACCTGCTCTGGTGCTGCCATTTGACCTTTGGGCGCGAAAGAAGAGGTCAAAGTGCAAATGGCAAAATTACTACAGTCCTTCTTGCCCTGATTCCCAATTGCCTCGTGCGGGAGTCCCTGGCAGTTGTCCAGCGACTCTCTAAAATGAATCAATGATTTAGGTCTTCCGGGTTTGCCGACATGCTTCGGGTATTCATTGTGTTGCTTTCACTCGGCGGGCTTGCAGACGCCCTCTATTTCACCTTGGCGTATTACGGGCGCATCCGGAAAGCACGCTGGGTGCCTGAAATCTCCTGCGCGCGGGAGGATTCGAGCTGCGTCACCGTCGTGCGCACGCCATACGCGCGTGTCTTCGGCGTGCCCAATTCGCTTCTTGGCATCGTCTATTACATACTCCTGCTCGTCTGGACCATGTTCGTTCCTCGCTATGTGAACATTTCAGGCCACGTCTTGAGACCGTTCGAAACCCTGGGGCTTTTGTTACTGGGCGCGAGCATCTCCTCTGTCGTCCTCGGCTTTTATCTGATTCATGCGCTTCGCCGGGTCTTGCACACTCACTGCCCGCTCTGCTACGCCGCGCATGCTACCAACCTCATTCTTTTCGTGCTGTTGATTTTCGTTTCCTAGGCCATCGTTCAAACGGCGCTACCGGTGTACAATGTCTCAGCGTCATGAACTCGACGCCTTCGCACAGGTTTCGAATGCAAGGGAAAGGACTCTTATGCCAAAACACGTGTTGCGTCATTTTGGTTTGGTAATGCTTACGCTCATCGCCTGCGCAACTCTAGCCGTGGCGCAGGGACTGAGCCCAGTCCCCCTTCCGCAGCCGCAGACTTCCGGTGGCAGACCATTGATGCAAGTACTGAAGGATCGACACACTTCGCGGGAATTCAGCAGCCAAAAACTTCCCCCGCAGGTGCTTTCCAATCTGCTCTGGGCAGCCTTCGGAGTGAATCGGCCAGACTCCGGCATGCGCACCGCGCCCTCGGCCATGAATTGGCAGGAAATTGATGTCTACGTGGCAACACAGGACGGCCTTTACGTCTACGATGCCAAAGCAAACGCTCTAAATCCGGTTTTGGCGCAGGATGTTCGCGGGGCAACCGGCCAGCAACCCTTCGTTAAAGAAGCGCCCGTTAATCTCGTCTATGTGGCCGATCTGGCAAAGACCGGAAGGGCGGGCGGTGAGGATCAGACCCTGTACACGGCTGCCGACACGGGCTTCATCGCCCAAAACGTGTACCTTTTTTGCGCTTCCGAGGGACTGGCTGCGGTCGTCCGGGGCAGCGTTGATCGGGCGGCCTTGGCAAAACTGATAAAGCTCCGCCCCGACCAAAAAATCATCCTGGCCCAGACCGTCGGATATCCGAAAAAGTGAGTACGGATTATGTAGGGCCGGGGCTTGCCCCGGCCAGGCCGCCCCAAGGGAGGCCGCCCCAAAGGGTGGCCCCTGGAGCTTCTACAATTCTGACGAGGACTCCGCCCCTTGCGACCTTTTGTTGAGCTGAGCGGCTTTGCCGCCTGCTGTGCGGAAAGGCTCTGCCTTTCCGGGCCTCGCCCTTTATGTTAATTTCCCAGGGTGAGGCTGCGCCTCACCCGCTGTCATGGCTACGATTTCCCGGGACACTCCGTGCCTGTCGGTCACCAGCGTGGCGCGAGATCGCCTCCCCGTTTTCCGGAAGGACGGAATGAAACAAATCGTGTGCGCGGCTCTTGACGAAGCGCGCCACTCCGGTGGGTTCGCTATCTTTGCCTACGTCATCATGCCTGACCACTTGCACATCATGACTGACAGGGCACGCAAGCCCTCGGACACTCTACGCTTCATTAACGGCATCACGAGCCACAGGGTGATTGGCTACCTGAAAGAAAACAACTATCGCACCTCACTCGCAAAGTTAAGGGACACCAACAAAGCACGCGGACATGAATACTCCCTTTGGGATGGTCACTCTAACGTCCTGCTGGTGACCAGCGAAAATGTGTTCATGCAGCGGGTGAACTATATCCATCAGAATCCGGTGCGCGGGGGATTGGTGGTCCGGGCCGAGGACTACCGATGGTCTAGTGCGCGCTGCTGGAGCGGCCGGGCCCTGGAAGACGAGCCGCTCCTAATGGACCTGGATAAGATCATCTGGCGGAAAGCTCGATGACCCGCGGCGAGGCAGAGCCTCGCCGAAAAGGAAGGAAGTAGCTGGGCAGCAGGCCGGAAAGGCGGAGCCTTTCCGCACAGCAGGCGGCGGAGCCGCTTAGGCTAAGGATGAGAGGTAATGGGCGGACGGCAGATGAAAGATGTAGAAACTCCAGAGGCCGCCGCCAGGGGCCTTATCGCGAAGCTCCGCACCACGCTCGAAATGATAAAGTTCGAGCACTCGATCTTCGCCCTGCCGTTTGCGCTCACGGGGGCCATGCTGGCGGTGCGCGGCTGGCCCACTTGGCGACAGGTGCTCTGGCTGATTGTAGCCATGGTAGGCGCGCGCAGCGCCGCAATGACCTTTAATCGCATCGCCGACCTGAAACTGGACGAGCTTAACCCGCGCACCCGGATGCGCGCCTTGCCCAGCGGGCAAATCAGCCTGCGGTTTGCCTTGGGCTTCACGTTGCTTTCCGGCGCGCTGCTGGTGTTGGCCGCCCACGAACTCAATCCCCTGGCGTTCAAGCTTTCACCCCTGGCGCTCGCCGTCCTTATCGCTTATTCCTATACCAAGCGCTTTACCGTGCTCTCCCATGTGGTTTTGGGAGCTTGTCTGGGGATGTCGCCCGTCGCCGCCTGGATTGCCTTGCGGGGCGAGGTGAGCCTAAGCGTTTTGCTGTTGGGCGGGGCGGTCACCTTGTGGACGGCTGGCTTCGACATCATCTACGCGTGCCAGGACGTGGATTTCGACCACGCCCTGGGGCTCCACTCCGTCCCAAGGCGCTACGGGATCACGGCGGCTCTCTATGCATCCGCAATCCTTCACGTGCTGATGCTTGTCCTGCTGGTCACGGTAGCCCGGATGGAGAATCTGGGATGGATCGCGCTGGTGGGCTTACTGTTCGTGGCTGCTTTGCTGGCCTACGAACACGCCCTCGTCAAACCCTCTGACCTGTCCCGCGTGAATGCCGCCTTCTTCAATGTGAACGGATACATCAGCGTTCTATTCTTTGTCACCTGGGCCGCGGATATATTGATTCATTGATTCATTGGGTCATTGGGTCATTGAGTCATCGGGTCATTGAGTCATTGAACGTGCATGAAGAGCAGGGCGGAGAAAACAACTGACCACCGACCACGGACCGTTCTTCAATGACCCGATGACCCGATGACTCAATGAATCAATCTACTGGAGCCTGTGTGGGAACCCGATTTCCTTGAAGATCAGGGAATCGAAGATGGCAAGAACGTGCTTGCGATAGGCCAAAATGCGAGCCACCGTACCTTGGTACAGGGGATCGTGATCGGCGAGGCGCTGCCACTGGGCCAGAACATGGGCTGGCACATCGATGTCTTCCCGCAGTTTTTGAATGGGATGGCCGCGCAGAAAGAGGCCATAGAAGAATGCCGCCTCGTCCTGGGGTTCGGCGAAACTGTAATTGGTCCACTCCATAGCGTCTCGAGCTTCAAAAGTCAAATTCTAAGCTGAATAATGGCGGCGCGCTAGAGATTTTGTGTGGTGGTCGCGCCTTCGCCAAGCACAATCATAAAGCCTTTGTCAAGTCCTATTGAGTATCCATGCGGGTTTGAAGCAGGTCTCCAGGGCAAGATTAATGCCAGATCAGGAATGGCCTTAGAATTGCCGCCCACGGTACTGGTGTCATTTGCGAGACATGGACAGCACAAGCGTCAAAGTCCACGAAGTTCCCCGAAGGGGAACAAGATCATTAGCCGTAGGTGAA
>JBAVYG010000596.1:0-15067 GCA_049698675.1 Terriglobia bacterium | reverse complement strand
CCTTCAGCCTAAAGGGAACGAGGCGAAGCCTTATCAGGTAAAGCAGGTCCGCCATGTTATACTGAAATACGGTTTGGGAGGCGAGCCCGATGCCGAAGCCCAAGTATGAGGTCATCATTTACTGGAGCGAGGAGGACCAGGCTTTCGTCGCCGAGGTCCCGGAACTCCCCGGCTGCGCGGCGGACGGAAAAACCTACCGCGAGGCCCTCGCCAACGTCGAAGTCGTCATCAAGGAGTGGATCGAAACCGCCACCGAACTCGGCCGGCCCATCCCCCAGCCCAAAGGCCGCCTCGTCTTCGCCTAGTTCGTAGCCACAGTCAATCCGTGCATGCCTACGCGGCCGTGGACGCCGCCGAACAGCAGAGCCGGTGCGGGCTGACCATTGACCGCGTGCGTTTGCCCGCCGATGAGAACGCGAGAATTTGAAGCGGAAAAGCCGCGGACCTACAAGACAGGTCCGAGCTACACTTGCTGCGTAGCCTGTGATGAAAGCCAGGGGATCCGAGCGCTAATAGTCCATGTTGAGTTTTCGGAATCCGTGGACACACATCCGCAGCATAAGCAGGCCATTCTTGAACACCCTGGTCATCTTCGTGACCCCGTATATTCTCTCCTGGTAGTGGATCGGTTGGTCCAGGATGCGCAGATTCAACTTGGCGGCGCCGAAGAGGAGTTCGTAATCGCCCCAGCGGTCCACAGTGCCCCACGTGCCGATCATGGGGCGAATTCTCTCCCAATCGGATCGCCAGAGCACTTTTGTGCCGCAAAGCGTGTCCTTGATTCTCTGCCCGAGCAAGTACGAGAGCACGGCGCTGAATAACTTGTTCCCAACCACATTGGCGCTCTTCATCGCCGCTTTCGGAATCGGATACACCAGTCGCGACCCATTTACGAATTCAGCGCTGCCACGGGTGATGGCAGCGATAAAGTACGGCAATTCCTCGGGCATGACGGTCAGGTCAGCATCGAGGATCACAAGTATGTCGCCGGTTGCGGCCTCAAACCCTTTCCAGACGTTCTTCGATTTGCAGATGCCGGGTCCGTCTACCGCCCGGATGTTGCGCTGCGCATATAACCTTTGCACGCGACGAACCTCGTCCGCTGTGCCATCTGTAGATTTGTCGTCGCAGAAAATAATCTCTGTTGAGCGGGCCAGTTCCGGCATACGTGTTACGATGCTTTCAATGTTTCCGCGCTCGTCCTTGCACGGCACGATCACAGAAACAGTAACATCAGAAACATCGACCGGCTTTGGTACTGGCCTGGCAACAAGCACCTCAACCATGCACAGGCGTCTGATGAAGGGTAGTTTCGCCACGATCCGGTTCATGAAGGCAGAAAGCAAAGGAACGTATTTCGGAATCAGTGCTGTACGATAAGTCTCGAGCCACTCGAATCCGCTCAAAGTGAGCAGGCCGATCAGGTCCTGTTCGGAAAGCCAGTTCTGTTCGGTTTGGGGGATTTTCAGGCGCAGCCACTGAGCCAGACGGAGCAGTGGCTCCCAGAGATCGTTGTAGCTGTAGATGATCAGGCGCGTGTGGCGTTCGCAGGCGGTTTGAAGTCGCAGCAGCGTCTTTTGAACATCGGCTATATCGCCCACGTCGCATAACAAAATGTAGTCGAACTTTTCCGGGGGTACGAAGTCTTCGGGAAACGCTTCATAGTACTTAAACTGCGGGTGCGCCGCCCGCGCTACTTCGACCATCTCCGGGCTGATTTCCACGCCGACGCCATAACTTGCTCGGAGAGCGTCAAGGAAGAACCCGGTCTGGCAGCGAATGTTCAGCACCCGCTTGCCCGGCTCGACCAGGTGCCGAAGCAAACGCTTGAAAGACTCGTAGTAATACTTGTTCCGCCGAATCCAGTTGGCCCTTGTCGCCGCCAAACCAGACTGGTGTTGCCGGTTGCGCTCATTTCGTAGTCTGAGGGCCCGGGGCCCCCAAGCAAGGTCAGCTTCGGAGTTTATCCCGGCGGTTTTCGCGTCTTTCGACATGGTATGGTTTGGTGACCCTCATCCCTCCTCGGACGAGGCTTGTCTATCTTAGCTCCTGGCAACATCCTGATTTGAGTGCATCAGAGGAAGCATGGGAACGAGCTCGCAACCCGTTTCGGTGCTGATTGCGTCCATCGTGGGCGCGCCCTTCGTCGATCGGCCGGAGTCCTTCGGCGCAAATGGAGCCAACGTGCGAACAGGTGAGTGGATTACGGCTTCGGCGACGGCGGAAGGCCCATCTTTTCCAACTTCCAGAACACTGTACACTCGCTAATTTCGTCGCTCTGGGAGTAAACGTGCCAATCCTTCACGTTGCTGACAAAGTCGTCGTCGTCGCAGATCACGGTGGTGGCAAAGTTGCTCGACTTGATCTGCTGATCCAATTCTGCCTTCGGTAGGATGTGAAGCCTGGCGTTCTCGGCTGGAGGCAACTTGAGCTTATGCGCATCTTCGTGTTCCATGCCAGGGGGTACGGGCCAGTTCGCCAAAAAGTAGATTTGCTCGGGTGCAGCGAGCGCTGCGCCCTGCGGAGTCACCTGCTTCACTTTGTTCGCAACCTGCTCGAGTTGACGCCAAGTGGTCGAGTCGCGATCATCGTAGAGAGTGTTGCCCAAGCACAGGGCTGCTATGCCCGTCAGCAGGATCACCGGAGCCCGCAGGCGGTGCGGATTATCCAGACGTGCAACCACGGCATAGAACCCAACGACCCCCAGCACGGTGAGGAACGGGACCATAAAAACGAAATACTGCGGGAAGGTCGGATGGGCAAAGATGTTTTGTACGCCGACGGTCACAACAAGCCAAAGGCATAAGCGAAACTCCGCCCGCCGCGCGGGGTCGAATTCGCTCTTCTTAATGAAGAAGAGACCAGCCAACGCTAACAGAACGAGCAGGAGGCTGGGCGAGCTGTTGACCCAATCGGTGACGATGCCGATGTCGTGGGCGGTGGAGCCTTCCCAATTTACTCGGCGGTAAAGCGTGTGATACTTGAGGATGTCAAAGGTCATTTGGTGCGGCGCCCGTGCGAACAGGAACAGCACGGGGATCCAGGCAACCACCGCGCCGCCCAGGAAAGCCGCGGCTTTGATCCAGCGGCTTCCGGCCCGATTGTAGAGCCACATCCAGATCAGTAGAACCGGGGTAATAAGCGCTGTGAGCAAGGAGGATCCTGCGGCCGCGCCGGCAAACAGACCCGCCAGCGCGCTCATCCTAAACCGGGGCCGGGCAACCCCGGCAATCCCGGCACGAAACGCCGCCACCACCAGCAATATACAAAGCGGGTATGCCTGCGCGATCGTCCCCGCCATCCACACCCACGAGTGCAATCCGAAGAGCGCCAGCCCGGCGAACGCGGCGGGCAATCGCCAGCGGCGATCGGGAAATAGCCCGGCGAGGTACTGCGTGATCAACAAAACTGAGCTCGCGGTGACCAGGGCTGCTACGGCGTGGACCACGCGCCATTGGGCGCCGAAAATTGCCATCCAGCCCGCATTCCAGTAAGCATTCAGAGGAGTCTGCGGAAAAAAGAAGTCAAGGTAGGGCCGCTTGCCGGCATCGATGAGGTGCGCGGCTAGAATGTGGAAGCCCTCGTCCCAGAACATGGAATAGGTTTGGGAATAAGCCAGCATCCCCGCAGCCAGGAGCCCGAGCGCGAAATACAGCGGGCGCATCCTCTGTTCCTGGTCGCGCTCATCGCGTGGGTCAATGCGGGCCGGAGGGAATTCGGACAGAAGCTTCACCTTTCGATGCAAGTTACGGCATCAACTTCGCGAGCATATCGAAATCCAAAAACATTTTCAACCGGAAAATCCGCCCCGCCGGGGATTCGCAGGCTGGCGCAGAGCGCAGTTCTGCGGCCCACAGACAAGACCGAAATCCGGCGAGCCGATCCATACTCAGAGCCGACGAATCATTGAGGTAGTACGATGCTGCGGGTGAGGAATTGCGGCTGTGCGGGCGCAAAATGGAGTTTGGAGGTCGGCATGACCAGCGCTAAGATAGCATGCTGAAGCGCAGAGCCATGCTCTGCGCCAGCCAGCATTTCCACCTGGAGAGCGTCATTTCAGTCATCAGTTCTCAGTTTCCAGTTGCCCGCCTGCCGGGTGTTCTTACTGACTACCGGCAACTGACCACTGAGGACTTTCCGGCGCGACAGACCGTCTCTTCAGGACTGGTTCAGGTTAGGCTCCGCAGGGGGCGGAGGAATCTCGGGGGCCGCCGGCGCTCGGTTCTGAGCCCGCTCCAGCCGCCGAATCGCGCGTTTATCGGCCTTCATCTTCTGCTTCTCAAGACGTTTGACCTCTTTCTGTCGCTTCTGAAAAGTCGTTCGCTGTCGACCTGCCATGCAGGCTCCTTTCACTATTGGAGGGGAAACAGAATCCGGGCGGAAACTCCGCGCCGGGAGTTCGTCTTACCAGCGGGGTTCGCGCTGCGAGCGGGGCCCGCGGGAGTTATCGCGGCCACCTTTGCGCTTCCCGCCGAAGCCCCCGCCGCCCGGGCGGAATCCACCGCTGCGCTCCGGTCTCGGGCGCGCTTCATTGATGGTGAGCGCGCGTCCCTCGAATTCCTTGCCGTTCAGAGCGCCGATCGCCTTCGCGGCGTCTTCGTCCTGAGCCATCTCGACGAACGCGAAGCCGCGCGACCTTCCGGTGTCGCGGTCGGTCATGATCTTGACTTGCTGCACTTCCCCGAACGGGCTAAAGAGTCCACGCAGCGCGTCCTCGGTTGTGTTAAAGGTCAGGTTTCCAACAAAAAGGTTCTTCATTCATTCACCTCAAGAGTCGATTTTCCCGCGCCTCGCGGAGTTAATATCGTCGGGGTTACATCCAACCCCGGAAGAGAAGTGCCCTTGCGATCAATCTGTGGCGTGGAGAAGAAAAGTCCCGCAGCCTCAAACGAAGAAACGCTGGAGCCGGCGCCCCATAGTGTCCACTTCTATTATCCCACATTTTCAGCAGTTGCGCGATATGCGAGTTAGCCACAGTCGCGGGTGGCCCCCTTCATGACATCATACATCGCGGCCTCTGCGGTGTGTGCGAAGAAAACCAGTTCTCAGTCATCAGTTCTCAGTTTTCAGTTGTGCGCCCGCCGGGCGTTCTTACTGACCGCTGACAACTGAGAGCCGAGGACTTTTTCCTGGGGCGCTCGGCTTTCTGGTATGATCCTCTGAGAGGTCAAGGCGGTGGTTGGTATCCGACTTTCAAAGCACGAAATCCGGAGTTTTTGCCAGCGGTACCGGATCCGCAAGCTAGCCCTTTTCGGTTCCGTCTTGCGCCCCGATTTCGGTTCCGAGAGCGACATCGATGTTCTTGTCGAGTTCGAGCGAGGGACCAAGGTCGGTTTTTTCGAGCTCTACGATATGGAGCAGGAGCTCTCCCGGATTCTGAGCGGCCGCAAGGTAGACCTCAATACTCCCAACTCCCTGAGCAAGTATTTCCGCGAGCGGGCCCTCAGCGAGGCCCAGGTCGAGTATGTCAAGGCGTGATACGTGGATGACAACATTCTGTGGGACACCCTCAGCATCAATCTTCCCGAACTGCTGAGCCAGCTTGAAAGAATCCTCGGCCGCCAAGAATAGTTCCCATTCAAAAACAGTATTCAGTTATCAGTTCACAGTTTTCAGTTGAAGGCTGCTGCCCGCCCGTCTTTGCTGACGACTGACACCCCCCGCTGGGCCTCTCGACTCACCTGCATGTTTCCAATCCGCAGTTCCCCGTCTCTGTTTTTTGCTGCCGACGACCTACCGCGTACTTCCTTCCGTCCTTCCCCGGTCCCCAGCACTCAGCCCCTAGCATGCACCCCTTAGTCAAATTTTATTTCTTTGATGCTGGCGAGGGGGAGGGAGAAATCGAACACTTGTTGGCTGGCCGGATTGTATTGATCGGTGATGCCCAGAAATCGGACCTCTGCGGGCTTGTTTGTAGGCATAAGGAACTTGCCCTCTTCAACCTGGCCATTGCGCAGGGTCATCTTCAAGTGGTCGCCCTGGATCTGGACGCCGTCGATCTTGGAGATTTCGACCTCATCTGCGCTCCCGTTATCCATGAGTACGGTGAAGCTGGTGGTGGGGGGAAGCGACTCCAACAACGAGCCGCGCCCGCCGGGCGGGTAGAAATCCAGGTAGACGTCGAAGACGCGGGTGGCTTTCCCTGCCAGGTCCGTCACCGTGGCCTTGAAGCCGTAGCGCTTCCAGACTTCCACGATCTGCCGCCGGTGGTCAGGGCTGGCCGTTTCAACGCTGTAGGGCAGGCTTCCCTTGTTCAGGCGAACAATTTCCACCCGCCGGTCTTTCAAATCGAAGTGCTTGTAAACCACGAAGGAGGAGTCCTCACTCACCACGATGGCGTCACGCTGCACCACCACCTGCCTCCCTTGGGCATTCATCTGGTAGATGGTATCCGCCCGCGAGGGCGAGGCGAGGCTGGCCAGCAAAGCGAGCAAGAGCAGGGTGATTTTCATTCAGGCACTCCTGCAAACGAACAGGCCCCGCCGCGACAGGACAATGATCGCTCTGCGGGGCCCAGGCATCTGGCACCGAGACTAGCCCTTCTTCTTTTTCTGAGCCTTATACTCCGTTGGCACTGTGGCTTTGAGTTGGTCTATGCTGGCCTGCGCTTCCTTCGCCCACTGGCCATTAGGTTGCAGCTTCAAGTAATTCTGGAAAGCTTCAATGGTCCCGGGAACCGGAACAATCGTACCGTCGGGCTTGTACTCCGCCTTGCCGAACAAAGCCATGCCGTACCAGTAAAAGGCGTTGGCGTTGGTGGGATCGAGGTCCGTGGCCTTTTTGAGTGACACAGCGGCATCGTCCATCTTGCCCTGATTGACCATGACGACGCCCAGATTGTAGTAATAGCCGGACGCTCCGGCGGGGTTGAGATCAACCGCCTTCTGGAACTCCGCCTGGGCCTCAGCCACCTTGCCCATGTCGGCGTAAACGCTGCCGAGGTTGCCGTGAAGCGCGGCATCATTGGGGGCTAACTGCATAGCCTTTTGATCATAGTCGATGGCCTTTTGCTGGTCCTTTATCCTGGCGTCCCTGTCCGGCTCCTTATTTGCGGCCTTTTGGTAAGAATCTCCCAATCGGCCCAGCACTACGGGCAGGTTCTTGTCCTTTGCCATCGGCAGGGCCTGCTCATACATCGCCGCTGCCTCGGCGAAACGCTGCTGGCCAAAAAGGAGCGTTGCTTGATCGAATGTCGCCTTGAGACCGGTAAACTGCTTCTGTTGCTTTTGCTCCTCTTCGATTTTCTTCGCCGTTTCAGGGTTGGCCATCTGTTGTTTGTAGGCCGTGGCTTTTTCCTTGGCCATGTCAAAGTTGACTTCCGTGGGGTCTCCCATTCCAACATGCTGGGTGATGTTAAAGACCTGCGCGCCGGCGGGATTGAGGAGTGTGAGCTTGTAGGTCCCGATCTGGAGGCCGATGTATGTGTACTCACCTTTCTTATTAGTCTTTACGTGTGAACTCCACTTCATTTCCTGCCGTTCGAGCTGGATGGTATAGCCTGCCAGTGGTTTTCCATCCTCACCTGTGCACTTGCCGGTCAATCCGCCGGTTTGTGCAAATGCGGAAACCGTGAACGCAAAAGCCGCCAAGAGAACCACTACCCCGGTCAGTCTCCGCCTCAATGAACTAGACATAAGTCCCTCCTTCATTCATTTTTAAGCATCACATTCTAGCGCCATTCGGGAATTCGCTCAACCCCATTGGGAAAAATGGCAACACCCAACCGTGGAGGGAATGATCGCCCTCCTGGTCGCGCCATGGCCTCGCTCCCGAAGACCCCAGCGACGTTCCCGTATTCCCTGAAAATGGGACAGCCTCCGTGCTGCCCAGGACCCAGGGCAAAGCAACCACGCAAGAAACTGCCTCATGATAGCGCCAGAAACTGGAAA
Source organism: Terriglobia bacterium (assembly GCA_049698675.1). Classification (GTDB taxonomy): domain Bacteria; phylum Acidobacteriota; class Terriglobia; order UBA7540; family UBA7540; genus CAVROP01. The sequence goes on along the minus strand of JBAVYG010000596.1, from coordinate 7,178 downwards.
ATCAAGTGGAAGGCGCAGCGCCGTCAGGGCATGGAAACGTTCCGTCGGCCGTAGTGTGGGCGCTGGGCATAGGGTATGGGATCTTCAATCCCCGCCTCTTCAAACGCCCTCAGGCGCAAAGCACAACTGTCGCACAGGCCGCAGGCCACATCCTCCGCTTGGTAACACGACCAAGTGTGCGCGAACGGCGCGCCAAGCTCCATTCCGCGCCGGACGATTTCGCTCTTCCGCATCCGGATGACCGGCGCAACGATTTCAAGTTGTGTTTCCGGCTTCGTGCCGGCAGCAATCACACGGTTGAAGGCCTCGTAGTAGGCAGGGCGGCAATCGGGATATCCGGAACTGTCCTCCTCCACCGCGCCAACAAAGATTTTGCGGGCGCCCAGGACCTCCCCCCAGGAAACGGCAATGGACAGGAAGTGCGCGTTGCGAAAAGGCACGTAGCTGGAAGGAATCTCCTTGCGGTCTAGATTGGCCCGCTCGACAGCCAAGGCGGGGTCCGTCAAGCTCGAACCGCCAATTTGCCTAAGGTGGTCCAGATGACAAACCAAGCGATGTTCCGCATGGTAGAAATCCGCCAGCGCGTTGAAGGAGCGAAGCTCGCGTGCTTCAGTTCGCTGGCCGTAGGCGACGTGCAACATCGCCAGGCGGTAATCAAGGCTAGCCATTGCCGTAGTGACGCAGCTATCCATGCCGCCACTGGCAAGAATGACGGCGAGGGGTTGGTCCGTGGTCCGTGGTCCGTGATCCGTGGTCATCGCCTACTGCCCGCTGCCTACTTTGGACTACACTCCCCGCGCCTCCGGCCCCCAGATGAACTTGTGAAGCTGCAGTCCCATCCGCACCTCCAGGCCGTCGCGGAGGATCCAGGCGGCGAGGTTGCGGGGCGCCAACTGGGCGAAGACCGGCAAAAAAATCACCTCATCGACATGCCGATGCAGGTTGTGCTCGGCGAGGAAAGCGCGGGCGTACCGGTAGTCATCCTCATTCAAAATGACGAACTTGATCTGGTCTTTCCGTTCCAACAATGCCAGATTATCAAAACAGAACTTGCCTTCCTCGCCGCTTCCGGGGCATTTCACGTCAACCACTTTAACGACGTCGCGCGGCAATTGAGCGAGGTTGCGCTCACCGCTGGTTTCAACCAACACGCGGTAGCCCTCGGAAAGAAGGTGGTCCGTCAAGGGATAAACCTCCTGCTGCAAAAGGGGCTCGCCTCCCGTCAACTCCACTAATTTCCCGCCCAATTGGCGGATCCTGGCAAGTACATCCGCAACCGACATCTTCTGTCCCCCGTTGAAGGCATAAGCAGTGTCGCACCAGTGGCAGCGTAAATTGCAGCCCGTAAGCCGCACGAAAAGGCAAGGCAGGCCGGCGTAGGTGGACTCGCCCTGGATAGATTTGAAAATCTCGGTGATTACCATCCTCGCCCCGCCGGTACCCTTGGAAAAACCTTCTCCAATCTAGTCCATTTTACCTGATTTCTTGCCGCCCCGAGGGCACAGCGTGAGAGTACGAATCCTCCCAAACCAGCCCCGTGTCATTCTGAGTCCGCCATTCTTATTGGTGGACGAAGAATCCCTGTAGTTTCTTTGAACGGGCAGTCCGTCATCTGACGGATGAATGTTCCCTGCGAACTGCGGAGATCCTTCGTCGTCCGCCAATAAGAATGGCGTCCCGCCGCGGCGGGATCAGGATGACATGCCTGGGGTGTGCGCCGTGTCTGCGCAAGTCCAACTTCCGAGTTCGGGTTGAGGCCTCTGAAACATGCAGGGTGAAAATTTGCGAAAAACATGGCATAATCAGTTGTCGGGCAACTATTCTTCTAATCAATTGATAGGGCTTCGTTTGAGTCTGCGGAAATCATTTTTATCGGATGAGTGCACGTCTTGGCATGATGTTTGCATCTAATTCGATAGGCGGGCGAGGAGCGGGTTATGATGACCCACGACGACCTGGAAAAGATCCGCGAAGAACACGAAGCTGAAGACATTTGGCGGAAATACTCGCGCCATTTTGTTGCGGACATGTTGGAGGCTTGCGCGATTTGCGGTACCATCCGTGAAAAGGAGCACTTAGCCCGCTGCCGCTGGTGCGAAGACGTCTACTTTTGCAAGCAGGGTGTCTGCTCCCAGCAGCACCAGGCTGAGATGCACCCCGCTGTGGCCTTCTGGACATGGTAGGCTTCGTTGGCTCGGGGAAGTCCGCCGGGATCAAGCCGGGGGGCGGTAGGTGGCAGAAGTCGTATCTGTTTCCCAAACCGTGACACCGCACACTTGTAATCCCTGATTTCGCGCCTGAGGCTCAATTCCGTCGCAAATATACTTGGCGAGATTCTCCGCCGAAGGGTTCAACTGGTCGAAAGGCGGAATGTCGTTTAGGAAGTGGTGGTCGAGTTTTTCGACCAGCGCCTTAATTTCGGCCCGCAATTCTACAAAATCCATCAGCAGCCCCGCAGAGTTGAGCTTATCCCCGGCAAGCGTCACCCGAACCTTGTAGTTATGTCCGTGGACGTTCTCGCACTTTCCTTTGTACGCGCGCAGAGCGTGGCCCGCTGCGAAGCTATGCTCAACTGATATTTCGAACATTATGAGGTTCCCTATTCCCTATTCCCTATCCCCTATTCCCCGTTCCCTACAGCGATTCTCGCATGAAAACCTTCACGTCATCCAGCCGATTCGTCATGCGGTAACGGGGCAGGCTCTCCAAGAAAGTTTTCCCGTAAGGTTTGCGCATCATGCGGTGGTCCAGAATGGAGAGGACTCCACGGTCTGTCTCGCTGCGGATCAGCCTCCCAAACCCCTGCTTCAAGGCGAGGACGGCCTGCGGTACCTGGTAATCCATGAATGCATTGCCCCCCTCTTCATTGATCTGCCGGATCCTCGCGGCGATGACCGGGTCCGAGGGGACGGCGAAGGGGAGCCGGTCAATCACCACGGCGCTCAATTGCTCACCTTGGACGTCCACACCCTGCCAGAAGGAACTTGTCCCAAAAAGCACGGCGTGTGGCGTATTGCGAAAGCGCTCAAGCATCTCAGTCCGGGGCATGGAGCCCTGAATCAGCATGGGATAGCGCAGCCGGGGGCGCACGCGCTCGAAGACCTCGCGCATCTGCTGGTGGGACGTAAAAAGGACGAAGGCCCGCCCCTGGGTGGCCTTCAAGAGTTGGACAACCTCTTCGGCCGCCAGACGCGTGAAGTCCGGCTCGCGGGGGTCGGGCAAATGCAGGGGGGTATAAAGCAACGCCTGGCGCGGGAAATCGAAATTCGAATCCAGGATTCGCTCCCTGGCATTCTCAATCCCCAACCGCCTCTTCAGGAAATCGAAGTTGCCGCCCACGGCCAGGGTGGCGGAGGTCAGGATCACCGTGTCCACGCTCCCGAATAACCGCTCCCGAAGGATGGGCGCCACATCGATGGGCGTGGCCTCCAGGAAAACGCCCCGTCCGCGCCGCTCCCACCAATAGACCACGTTCCTTTCTTTGCCTTCCATGACTGCCTGTAACGCCTGCCGAAGTTCGATGGCGCGCCTCACCAGGTTGTTGACTTCCTCCGGCCGGTCCTTCAAGCCGCCCAGTTCGGTCTCCAGGCGCACCAGCGCATTGAGCAGGCTGCTGTAGGCGCCCCCATGCACTTTCAGGAAGCTTTCCCGGTTATCAAAATTGGAGCGGGTTTCTGCGCTCGGGAAGAGTTCAAAGAAGAGGTCCGAGCGGCGCCGCAGTTCGGCGACGGCATGCAACACCTCAGCGCTCTTCAATCCCTTCGCCTTCAGGGTTGCTTCCGTGTCGCGCGCCAACTCTTCCACGCGATAATTGCTCACCTGCAATCCGAAATACTGTGTCGCCACGTCTTCGATGTCGTGCGCTTCATCGAACACCAGGGCTTCATAATCGGGAAGCAGGCTCGCGACTTCCGTTCCCCTTAGGGCCAGGTCGGCAAAGAAGAGGTGGTGGTTCACGATAATCAGGTCGGAGGCTGCGGCGCGCTGGTGCATCAAGGTGATGAAGCAGCGGTCGAATTGGGGGCACTTCTGCCCGGTGCAGGTCTCGCGCCGGGCGTCAACCTTCGCCCAGAGTTCGCTCGAATCCGGCAGCCAGGAGAGCTCGGCGCGGTCTCCCGTCTGAGTCTTCGCCTCCCATTCCCGCAGCCGGGGATACTGCGCGACTTCGTCCAGCCCGTTCAGTACAGGCTGTTTTTCAATGTCGTAGAGCTTCTGCCGGCAGAGGTAATTCTGCCGCCCTTTCATCAGGGCCACGCGGATGTCAGGGAACAGCTTTCGCAAGAAAGGGATGTCCTTGAAGAAGAGTTGTTCCTGGAGGTTCTTGGTGCCGGTGGAGATGACCACGCGCCGCCCACTCCGCATGATGGGAACGAGATAAGCCAGCGTCTTGCCGGTGCCGGTCCCCGCCTCTACGATCAGGTGGCGGCGGTTTTCGCTCGCGGCCTCGACGCTCTCGGCCATTTCGAGCTGGCCGGGCCGGTGCTCGTAGTTCGGGTGACGGCGCGCCAGCCATCCACCCGGACCAAAGACCGCCTCGAGGGGAGCTTTCTTGTTTTTGTCTGTGACCGCCATGTTGTTAGGTGTCGAGAGTCGAGAAGTCGAGGGTCGAGCAGTCAAAGACTCTTCGACTCTCGACCCTCTTAGTCGAAGAGTCGAGAGTCAAAGGTCGAGGAGTTAAGAACACTCCGACCCTCGACTTCTGGACTCCTCGACTCCTCGACTTTCGACTATACCGTAACCTCGGGTCGCGTGTCATTCTGAGGACACCGTTTTGGCGGAGGAAGAATCCCTGCAGTTCATTTCCACTGTCAGCGAGGCTCTGAGCTGGGCGGATTTCCATTGCCCGGAGAGGTCAAATTCGAAGCTCATGTAGCCCCCTTGTGCTTGCCCACCCGCCGCACCTTCCGACTCGCGAATTTTGACTTCGATTCCGCGTAAGAAGTGGTCTTTTGACGCTTTTGGGGGCTCGAATTGGGTTCGTTTGCATTCAAAAACCAGTTCGTTTTTTGCTCCAAAAACCGCTAAGTGCCGTGGTTTCAACAAATCCTTAGGTTCGTTCCCTCTATTTTAGTATCTTTTTCCCCTTTCCCCTCTTTTTCCCCCTTCCCGGGCCCTTTCGCCTTACCTTGCTGCCGCCTCTTGCCGGCCCTATGCCGCGACAACCCTAATAGGCTACCGTAAGTCCGCGGGCTTGTCAAGCGAAACGCGCGGGGAACAAAATGTCGGGTACTACGCGTCTATTCCCTATTCCCTGTTCTTTGCCCTTGCCCCCTCGACCGCCGGTTGTGGCCGAACATTTTACTTGACTCGGCTGCTCGCTATGAGCGAGCATAATTTATGGCGCTGCTCATTCCGCCGGCGGTTTTCAAGCAGCTCGCCGCGATGCCAAAAGCTGATGCGCGAAGGCTACTGGATCGACTCGAGAAGATCGCCGATGCGCCGGAGAAGCCCCATCCCAATGTGGTTCCGTTGGTGGGCGAACCGGGCGTGTTCCGGGTGCGTCAGGGCAACTGGCGGGCTGTGTTCTCGATTGAGGAAGGTGATGTGATTGTCGACAGGGTGGCGCATCGCCGGGAGGTGTACCGATGAACGGTGTAAAGATTCTGACCGAAACCCCGGATACCGTGACCGTCAGTCGTGGTGATTGGACGCAGCTCCTGAGCGAACTGGAAGACGCGCTCGACCGCGCGGCCGTGGTCGAGCGGCGCAGGCATGAGGCGGCGAAGGGCATGCAGCCTGCCCGCCGCAATTACCTTCGTGCCCGAGAAGCACGCCGCTTGCTGGATGGGGAGAGCCCCGTCAAGGTCTGGCGGGAAAAGCGCGGACACTCTCAGAGGGAACTTGCCGCAGCAGCAGGCGTGAGCGCCGGGTATCTTGCCGATATCGAGACGGGCCGGAAGCCTGGCAGCGTGGTGGCGCTAGCGAGCCTGGCGAGGGCTCTGCAGGTCCAAATCGAGGATCTCATCATGAGCCGCTACAGTGGCGGGAAATACCGGGTAACGAGATCCTGGCAGAGATTCGTGAGATCAGGGAACAGCACATGATCGGATATGCCCAGAAGCTCTAGCTTCGACTTCAGTGCCGCGAAGGCGGATTCCGGTATCGCGTGTTTCTTGAGCCGAGCCTTGAACCGCGGTTGGTTCTCCAAGGGTATAAACTTGTTCTTGTCCTGAAGGTACCAGTGCAGAGTGAACCACCCGTCCTGAGCGACTATCCTTTGTGTGATGTGCGGGGGGCGGAAAAGATAGGTTTGGCCGAGTTCGAAGGCATCCCGCTTATTGTCCAGCGGCAGAAGGTGTTGGTCGCAAACCTGGAGCACCCAAAACACCGCGGTCCCATCCCGCGGTGCGTCCTTCACTGCAAACCACAGCGCAAATAACGGGTTGCCGGTCCAGTCCAGCAAGCGGGTCGGCACCCCGTGATGCTGCGCGACAGCTAGCCATTCATACCGGTTTCGCGGCCGGCTCGATGTGACATACGGAAGAGCAAGGCGCGAGAAATCGTCGAGCAGTCGGGCCTCGACATCCAAAGCGTTTTGGAGTCGACGCTTCTTGGCCTCCCTCGCGAAACGCGGTAATAACGGCTCGTCCATGGGCTGCCCGCGAAAAAGGCGTTGCGGAAGGCCAAGGCGTCGCGGCACCGCTACGACCTTCTGAACGGCGTTCACCAGATCCGCGATTGTGGTTATCTGACCATTGAAGCTCATGTGCACGCCTATTGTACAACGGGAGGATGTTTTGCTTCTTCCCAAAACCGCGCTCTGCGGTGTACACTCGCACATCAGGGGGACGCCCCGGCCTAACAGATCCAAAGCTTGGGGGAGGAGATGATAAAAGCGATTGATTTCTGCTGTGGTGCTGGCGGCCTGACCCGCGGGCTACTTGACGCCGGGATCGGAGTGCTCGCCGGTGTCGATGTGGACGGTCGGTTGGCTGAGACCTACGGGCGGAATAATCCCCCAGCGCGCTTCATTTGCCAGGACATAAAGGAAGTGGACATCAAGAAGCTGCGGACAGAGCTCGGGATACTAGACGAGGATTGCACCCTCTACGCCGCGTGCACGCCGTGCCAGCCATTCTCGAGCTTGAGTCGCGCGGCCAGAACGGACAGGCGGAAGAATCTCCTCATGTCCTTCGCGAGGATCGTGGAGCAAGCGCCCCCGGATTTCGTGCTCGTGG